>CAZNWW010000006.1:11719-18817 GCA_964576155.1 uncultured Myxococcales bacterium
AGTCGTCAAGGTCGGCGGTTCCCAGTATCGGGTCCACGTCGGCGATATTATAAAGACCCAGAAGATCGAAGGTGATGAGGGCGCCGAGGTCCGGTTCGAGGACGTGCTCCTCGTGTCGAGCGACGGCGAGCCCACCGTCGGGACTCCGATCGTCTCGGGCGCGGCGGTGAAGGCCGTCATCGAGCGGCAGGGCCGAGAGAAGACCCTGCACATCGTCCGGTTCAAGCGCCGCGGCGGCTTCCGCAAGCGCCGGGGTCATCGGCAGCTCTTCACCCGCCTCAAGGTTACCGACATCATCGTCGACTAAGGGAGGATCTCATGTCGCACAAGAAAGGACAGGGAAGTTCACGCAACGGTCGTGATAGCAACTCCCAGCGCCGTGGCGTCAAGATGTACGGCGGTCAGCCCTGCCGCGCCGGGAACATCATCGTCCGTCAGCTCGGGACCACCGTGTATCCCGGGGATAACGTCGGTATGGGGCGGGATTACACCCTCTTCGCGAAGACCGACGGCGTGATCCGCTACGCCCGTTTCCGCAAGGACCGTGTTCTGGTCCACGTGGACACCGTCTCCACCTCCACGTAGCGCTGCCCCCTCCCACACACCCCCGAGTACACGATGTTCCTGGATGAAGTCGAGATCGTGGTGCGCGCCGGCCCCGGCGGGCCCGGCATCGTCTCCTTCCTGAGGGAAAAATTCCGTCCCAAGGGCGGCCCGGACGGCGGCACCGGCGGCGACGGGGGGAGCGTGATCCTCCTCGCATCCACCTCCCTGAACACCCTCGTGGATTTTCGCTACAACCCGGACTTCGGTGCAGAGAAGGGGACCTCCGGTGGACCGAAGCACCGCGCGGGCCGCCGCGGGAAGGATCGGATCCTGAAGGTGCCCCTGGGGACCCTCGTGTACGACGCAGAGACCGGGGCCCTCCTGGGTGACCTGGAAGCGCCCGATCGGAGCCTGCGGGTGGCCAAGGGCGGTCGCGGCGGACGCGGGAACGCGTCCTTCGCTACGTCCCTGAAGCGGGCGCCGCGCAAAGCACAACCAGGGCTCCCCGGCGAGGAGCGTCGGCTGCGCCTGGAGCTCAAGCTCCTGGCGGACGTGGGCCTCATCGGTATGCCATCTACGGGGAAGAGCACCCTGATCAGCCGTATCTCCGCTGCCCGCCCGAAGATCGCCGAGTATCCCTTCACCACCCTGGTTCCGAACCTCGGCGTGGTAGAGCGGGACATCGAAGAGCCCTTCGTGGTGGCGGACGTGCCGGGGCTGATCCCCGGGGCCGCGGACGGCGCCGGCCTGGGCCACCGGTTCCTCAGGCACGTGGAGCGGACCCGGGTCCTGGTTCATCTCCTGGACCCGAGCACCGAGCGGGATCCGGCGGAGGACTACCGTGCGATCCGGCGAGAACTGGAGCTCTTCGGGAGCCACCTCCTCGATCGTCAGGAGATGGTTGTCCTCTCCAAGGCCGACACCCTCGATGACCCGGCCGCCGCGGCGGCGGACCTGGGCGCAGCCCTCGGCATTGACAAGGTCCGGGCCATCTCCGCGGTGACCGGCCAGGGCATCCCGCAACTCCTGCGCCTTCTGGCGCGCCTGGTCGCTCGAGACAAAGCAGCTGATTCAGATGAACAGGACCCTCAAGGGCAGCAGCAGCCCTGATCCGCGCATATCAGACTCACCGCCAGATCGTAGTGTCCCCAGTCGTACTGGTCGTTGAACCCTGACGCGCCGTCCACGACGATGGTCACCCAGTCGTCCTGCGTGGCGGTGTGGATGATGCTCTCCGGGTCCCCGTCGTCTTCGTCCCAGGCGCACTTGATCAGGTTGTCCTTGTCGTCGCAGCCCGTCCCGTAATAGGCCTTGAGGCTGAGCTGGTAGTCGGATTCGACGGGGTCCGCGATGATGATCACCTGATCCCCCGCGTTGAGCCAGATCCGGTAGAAGTGGTCGTCCTGCGCGTCCCAGCAGTCCACCCCCCAGGACGGCAGGTCATCGTTGTTCCCGTCGTCGGTGGTGTCCCCGGAGATCAGGAAGGCCCCGGCGCCGACGTCCGCTTCGGTCCGCCCGACGATCTTGGCCTTCGAGCATTTTTTGCCGTCGGCCGAGAGATTCGTAACACAGCCCTCTGCCGAACAGTCGGGCACGCAGGTCGCGTCCGCGCAGTGCTCCAATGCGCCACAATGCGAGTCCTGGTAGCACTCCACGCAGCCCGATCCGTCAGGAAGGCAGAACGCGCCGCCACAGGGCTGGCAGGATGGCCCGCAGGCGGCCGCGCCGTCGCAGAGGACGCAGGCGCCTCCCTGACAGTGGGGTGTTTCACCCCCGCACACCAGGCAGGAGGGTCCGCAATGCGCGTCCACGGTGCACGGTACGCAGATGCCGCCCTTGCAGTAGGTGCCGTAGGTGCAGGAGAAGGGGGTGCATTTGCAGATCCCGCCCACACAGTTCGGATAGTCGACCGGGCAGGTGCCGCCGCAGGGCCCGGTATCGAAGTTCGTGTCCGGTGGCGGGGGCGTATCCTCGGGCGGGGGCGTGTCTTCGGGGATCGACGTGTCCTCGGGGACCGGCGTGTCCTCCCCCGGCGGTGTGTCCTGGGGGACCAGGGTGTCCTCAGGGAGGGGCGTGTCCTCGTTCAGGGTCGAATCAGGGGGCGGGAGTGCGATATCCGGCTCCAGGTTATCCTTGCCGAACTGCCAGCCGATATCGAGGTATACGATGTCCTCGCCCCCGCCGGGGGCCCCGCCGCAGGCGGCAAGAAGCAGAAGGAAAAGCCCAAGTGATTGGTGTAGGATGGCGCGCGTTCGCATGCCCGGAGTATAGCGACGGGTAACGGGGCGGACGAGGAGGCGGGCGATGGATCAAAGGCGACGGATCGGCGGGTGCCGCTGGGTCCTCCTCCTGGTTTGCGCTACCCTCCTGGCCCCCTTGCCTGTGCGCGGGGACGACGGGGGACTCCTGGAGTCTTTCCGGCGGGCGATCCGCATCCACGGGAGCCTCCTCTGTGGGCACCATCCCGATCAGGGCCTGTTCGTTCGTTACGTTGTGGAGCCCCGCCCCGGGCAGCCCCTCTCGGTGGCCCGGGACCGGATGATGGAGGTGCTGCGTCGCCGTTTGGAGGACTGGGGCGAGCCGACGCCGAGCATCACCTTCGGCGGGGAGGGTGGCATAGACGTCTGGTTTCCCGGTTCCACCCCGCGGGCCCAGGTGATGCGGGGGGTTCTGGAGCGCCCGGGTATTCTGGCGTTCCACGCGGTGGACACCACCTCCCTATGGTTCGAAGCCGTAGGCCCTGCGATGGACCGCTGGGGAACGACCCTGGACGACACCACGGTCACCGTCGAGCGCGGCTACGACGACGTGGTGATCCGGGCAAAGACGCGGGAGGAGCTGGAGGCCTTCGCCGCCACCCTTCCCGAGCCGCCGGCGAAACGGATCCTCGGGTTCCAGGAGGAAGAGCATTGGGAGAGCGGGGCCGAGCGCGCACCCCGGTGGCGTCTCTTTCTCCTCCACGCGGACGCGCCGGTCCACGGGGGCCACATTGCGTCCGCGAGCGCAACCACCGACGAGCATGACGGAATGCCCCGGATCTCCCTCGAGTTCTCCGACGCGGGAGCGATAGCGTTCGCTGACCTGTCGGAGGCCCTGGTCCAGCGGTATCTGGCCATCGTCCTGGACGGCCGGGTCATGTCCGCGCCGAAGGTCATGGAGCGGATCGGCGGGGGCCGCGCGGAGATCACCCTCGGGAGCGGTCGGTCCTATCACGAGTTCTTCGAGGAGGCCCGGGCCCTGGCGGTGGTTCTGGGCTCCGGGGGGCATCCTGCGGGCCTCCGACGTATCTCCGAGGACACGGGGGGCCCTTTGCCCGTAGAGGGGTGGCGGGCCCTGGGGCCCCTCCCGTTCACGGCGCAGGCCGTCGCCCTCCTGCTCATCTTCCGCTACGGCTGCTTCTGAGGAGCGCTTCTGTGAGACTTCACCACGCCCTGATCCTGTTCGTTCTACTCTTCGTCCCGGCGGAGACCGCCGCGGATGACCGAGAGGTCTTCACCCTCACTCCCGCGTTCACCCACGCTTTCCCCCAGCCCCTGCGAGGCCCGGTCCTTGCCCGGGGCGGGCGGTACGTGGCGGTCCTGGAGGACCGGGTGGAGGGGGTGGATCCCAAGACCGGGCTCACCCGGTTCGAGGGGGATCCCAACCCTCTCCCTCGGCGTGCGGCGGTCCTGCCCCACGGGGTCCTCTTCGTCGGGGAGCATCTGCGGCTCTTCGATCCAGCGGATGGAAAGCTCGTCTGGGACTACCCCATGAACTGTCGTCCCGGGGACTGCAACGTGGACGTGCTCACCTGGGACGACGATCGGATCCTCGTTGCGGGCTTCGGAGCCAGCTTCGACCAGGTGATGCTCCTGAACGCGCGCACGGGTCGGGACGCGTGGCCCGACTGGGTGCCCTCGGCCAACGCCCGCTTCGGGCGGGTGGCGGGGGACCGGGTCACCCTGGTCTGCGACCACGCCGCGCGACTCGTTCAGGTGGTGGACATCCCCAGCCGCCGGGTCCTGCACACTGCGCCCCCGCCCAAGCCGGGGCTGAAGCCCCGACGCGCCTGGTTCGGGGACCGGGCGGTGGCCGTGCAGGGTCGCCTCGGCGGCGACGCTTCCCTCGCGGTGGTCCCCCTGGACGGGGGCCCCGGGGCCTCGTTCAAGATCACCGCGGGCGAGGACGACGAGGGGCTCTGGGCCTGGCCCGACGCCGGACGTTTCTCGGTGGTCTCCCGTGCCAAGGGTCGCACCCGGGTGTGGTTCATGGACGCGGCGACACGGAAGAGCGCCGGGAGCATCAACGCGGCCGGGGGAGCCAGGCTCCTGCCCGGGCCCGAGGGGATCGTGGTAGCCGAGGTCGCGGTGGGCAGGCTGGTCCTGGCCCTCCACACCCCCGCGGCCGGCGCGGTCGCGTGGCGCCTCGATCTGCCCCTCCCCGGAGCACGGGTCTGGCGCCAGGGGGAACGGATCGTGATCGCCGGCTCCGGGAACCCGGCCCGGATCGTCGTGCTGGACGCAGTGGATGGTTCCCTGGTGGGGCTCGGAGATCTGCCCCCGGGCCCTGCGGCCTCCGTGACCTGGATGTCTGAACCGGGGGAAGGCCTCGCGGCGGTGGCCGCGGGCCGGATCCTGCTGGTCTTCGAGAAGCGTCCCGTGGCTGCACTGGTGGCCGCGTTCCGGGCCGCGCTGGACGCGGGGAACGAGGACGGCGCCCGCTCTGCAGCGGCTATCCTGGCCCCGTTCCAGGATGGTCTGGCGGTAGCGCAGGAGATGGCGAAGGAGCTGCGCCGGCGCCGCACGGATCGCCTGCTCCAGGCCGCGGATGCCAAGCGCTGGACCGCCCTCGACGACGACCTGTCATCCCTCCTCCAGGGCTGCCTGCCCACGGATCACCACTGTGCGCCCGACGTGGCGGCCGCGGCGAACACGGTGGTCTCCCTGCGGCGCTTCGGGGCCCGGCACGCGCGGTACGATGCCGCAGCCCTCAGGACCCTCGGCGACTGGGTGATGAGGTACCTGGAAGCCGGCGCCGCGCCGGACTGGGTCGCCGGGCTGGTCTTAGAACTCGCGGCATCCCTCGCCGACGGTGGGGCCTTGGAGGACGGTGAGGCCCTCCGGGGCCGCCTGCGCGCGGATCCGACCCGGGCCGCGGTCGCGGACCAGGACCACCTCACCAAGGTATTCAGGCTCTATAGCCTCCGCGGGGCCCTCCAGGGCGCTCGGGACGCGATCACAACGAGGGACTGGGCTGCTGCAGTGAAGAGCCTGAAGGCCTTCGCCAACTCTCCCCAGGCCCAGGCCCTCTTCGATCCCTACTACGAGCCCCTCATGGAGGCCCTCTCGGTGGACCTCCTGCCCGTGGAGATGCTCCCGGAGCGGGTACCCGAGATCCTTGGACCTCTGGAGAAGGAGCTCCCCGCCGCGATCCGGCCGGCCCTCTCAGCGGCCGAGGGCGACGCATGTGTGTCCCGCTGCGATCGTGCCCTGGCGACCTGTCCCCACCCCTGCGCGCGCCCGGGGGCGTGCGACGCGGTCTACGAACGCTGCCTCGAGGGCTGCCTCGACCATGGAGCGCGTTGGCAGTTGCCGCGGATGCGGGTTCCGGTGAAGTCGGAGGGGTTCCTCAACTGTCGTTGACCGTAGACCTTGGATTCTACAAGCAGACGTACGCGCCCAGATCGTCGAAGGTGTCCTTGGCGAAGGCCTCCCACTCAACGGAGGGATCGAAGTCGTCGGTGCCGTCGACGTCTCCGGCGCTGACGGAGCACATCCGGCGCAGGGTCGTGTCCTTGCTGGAGACCAAAAGAGGGGGATCGCCGCCGGTCCAGCCGTTGCCGCCCGGGTCCTGGCCGATCTTGCCGAAGACGTCGGTGGGCACGCTGCCGCAGATGAGCTCCAGGGTGTCGTTGCCGTTGTGGTTGAGGGCCGTCGTGGTGAACTGGCAGGTGCCGTCGCTGAGCTCGGGCTCATGGAAGGAGCCGTGGCACACGACCCAGGTGGCCCCGGAAGCGAGGAGGGTCTCCTCCTCGGGCGCGATGGATATGATGGCTGCATCCTCGAGACCGTCACCGTTGGAGTAGCGGTTGATCCGGCAGCCGGAGAGGTCAATCGCCTCGTCCCCGCCGTTGAAGAGCTCCACAGCCTTGTTGTTGGCGCCGCCCTCCACGTACTCGCTGAACCAGAGCGGCGCGGGGTCGTCGCAGTTCCCGCAGTCCACCTCGCAGGTGACGCATGTCTCGTTGCCGTTGCACTCGCCGTCGTCGCATTCAGGGGGGCAGGCGCCGCAATCCTCGGGACAGGTGTCGCAGGTTTCTTCGCCGTTGCACTCTCCGTCGTCGCATTCAGCGGGGCACTCACCGCAGTCTGCGGGGCAGGTGTCGCATGTCTCTTCGCCGTTGCACTCGCCGTCCTCGCACGCGGGGCACGCGCCGCAGTCTGCAGGACAGGTGTCGCATGTCTCGTCGCCGCTGCACTCGCCGTCATCGCATTCAGCGGGGCACTCACCGCAGTCTTCGGGGCAGGTGTCGCATGTCTCTTCGCCGTTGCACTCGCCGTCCTCGCACGCGGG
>CAZNWW010000006.1:18917-23328 GCA_964576155.1 uncultured Myxococcales bacterium
GCAGGCGCCGCAATCTTCGGGGCAGGTGTCGCAGGTCTCGTCGTCGTTGCACTCGCCGTCGTCGCATTCCGGACCCTGGCAGACGGGGAGGTCCTCGCACTCGTCGTCCTCGCAGTCGGTCAGGCCGTCGTCGTCCTCGTCGATCTCGTCGTCGCAGACGGTCTCGCAGAGCACGGTCTCGCCGAGGCACTCTCCGGCCGCGCAGAGATCGTCGCCGGTGCATTCGTCACCGTCGTCACACGCCAGATCGTCCTCTCCGGCTTCGGCCACGCACGCACCGGTGTCGGGGTCGCAGGCCGGGACCTCGCAGTCCCCCACCGGGTGGCCTGTGCAGTCCACCACGCTGGACGAGTTGAGGAGGCAATACCGACCCTGGCAGGTCACCACGCCGTTGCAGTAGTCTCCGTCGTCCTGCCCAGCGCAGTCCCCGTCGGTGAGGCATTCGGTGGCCGCGCCGCAGAGTCCGTCCCAACAGGTCCGGATAGTGGTCGGGGGTTCCCAGTCCGACAGGCCGCAAGGCATGCCGTCTGGGGCCGCGGCTTTTTCACAGATGACGCTCTCACCCGATGCGGCGCAGACCCCGACTTCGCACTCGTCGAGGCCGCCCGGATCGCAGGTGGTGCCGATGGGTGCCGCCACCGTGGCGCAGGCGCCCGCGGTGCAGACCGCGATCTCGCAGGCACCCGGAGGGTTCTCCAGCGCGCAGTCCGTGTCCGACGTACATTCCTGGGCAGGCGCGCCTTCCCAGCTCACCGAGTCGGGCGCGCTGGGGCCTGGGGAGCCCAGCTCATCGAAGCCGGAATCCCATCCGCAGGCGGAGAGGAACATCGTGACCAAAAGAACCGACGCGAGCTGCCTCATACGTGCCTCCAATCAGGCGCGGCTGTCGCCGCGCAGGGTGCGATGACGGCGAGTATAGCGAAGGGTCGGGGGGCTGTCCAGCCGCCCCCGAGACACTCTCTTGACTTCCCGGGGTGGTCCGGCTAATTTGGCCCTCCCCGGCGAAGCCGGGGATGACACGTGACACACCGGAGGAGCGGAATGAACTACAAGGTCAAGGACCTCGATCTCGCCGATCAGGGACGCAGGAAGAACGAGTGGGCGGAGTCGCGGATGCCCGTGATGATGCATCTCAGGAAGCGCTATGAAGAGACGAAGCCCCTGGCGGGAATGCGCATCGCCGGCTGCCTCCACGTGACCAAGGAGACCGCGGTCCTGGTGCGGACCCTGCGGGCCGCGGGCGCCGAGATCTCCTGGAGCGGATGCAACCCCCTCTCGACCCAGGACGACGTCGCCGCGGCGTTGGCCGCGGAGGGGACCTCCATCTACGCCTGGCATGGCATGAACGTGGAAGAGTTCTACTGGGCCATCGACAAGACCCTGGAGTTCGAGCCGACCCTCACCCTGGATGACGGCGCGGACCTGATCTTCACGATCCACAACCGGCACCCCGAGCTCTGTGAGAAGGTCATCGGCGGCACCGAGGAGACCACCACCGGCGTGCATCGCCTGCGGGCCATGGCCGACGATGGTGCGCTTCGCTATCCGGTCTTCGCGGTGAACGACTCGGAGACCAAGTGGGACTTCGACAACGTCTACGGAACCGGCCAGTCGTCCCTGGACGGGATCCTGCGGGCCACCTCGGTGCTCCTGGCCGGCAAGAACTTCGTGGTGGCGGGCTTCGGCCACTGCGGCCGTGGCTGCGCGCTCCGGGCCAAGGGCGCAGGCGCCAACGTGATCGTCACCGAGGTGAAGCCCACCGCGGCCCTCAAGGCTGTCCTCGAGGGGTACCGGGTCATGCCCATGGAGGAGGCCGCGAAGATCGGGGACATCTTCATCACCGCGACGGGGTGCAAGGACGTGATCCGGGGCAAGCACTTCGACGTGATGCGGGACGGCGCGGTGGTCTGCAACACGGGCCACTACGACTGCGAGATCAACATCCCCGAGCTGGACGCCCTCGCGTCGGGGAAGCGGGAGATCCGAACCAGCACCGAGGAGTACATCATGCAGGACGGCCGAAAGGTGTTCCTGCTGGCCCAGGGCCGCCTGGTGAACCTGGCGGCCGCGGAGGGTCACCCCTCCGAGGTGATGGACATGTCCTTCGCCAACCAGTTCATGGCCATGGTGACCCTGGCCCGGGAAGGGGCCTCCCTCGAGAAGGCCGTCCACGTCCTCCCCGTGGAGCTGGATCAGGAGATCGCCAGCCTCAAGCTCGAGACCCTCGAGATGGGCATCGACGAGCTCACCGAGGACCAGCTCACGTACATGAACAGCTACGACGAGGGAACATAGTCTCCCGGAGACGTTCGCCCTGCTCAGCTCTTCGGGCTTCGAAGGGTCTTCGACACGCTCACGTCTGTGATTTTATTGCGAGGGCGACGGCGCGACGCATGCTGCCAGGATCCGCGACGCCTTTGCCGGCGATGTCGTAGCCGGGGCCGTGCGCCGCGCTGGTGCGGAGCATCGGGAGCCCCAGGGTGATGTTCGCCGCGGCGTCGAAGGCAGCCATCTTCACCGGGATCATGGCCTGGTCGTGGTACCAGCACAGGACAGCGTCGAAGCGCTCCAGGTTCGTCGGCATGAAGAGCGTGTCCGCGGCCAGGGGGCCGAAGAGGCGCGCACCCGTATGGGCGATCGCCTCTCTCAAGGTCAGATCCGTGTTCGCGAGGCCCCCCCACTCCCCGCAGTGCGGGTCGAGGCAGGCCAGCGCGATGCGGGGCGTGGCGATACCGCCGGGCCGGAGGTAGTCTCCCACCATCGCCGCGGCCCGCAGGGCTGTGTCCGGGTGGACCAGCGCCGGCACCTCTGCGAGGGGGACGTGGCGGGTCAGGGTCGCCACCCGGAGTCTGTCACCGTCGAAGAGCATCAACACCCGATCCTCGGGGATCCCCGAGGCGCGAGCCAGGAACTCTGTGTGCCCCACCGGACCCACGCCACCATCGATGAAGCTGCGCTTGCTGAGGGGACCACTCACCAGGGCGCGGCCCTCCCCCAGGGCCGCGCGGGTAGCGGCCTCCAGGGACCGGAGCCCGTAGGCTCCCCAGGCGGGGTCGTATCCACCACCGGGGGGATCACCCTCGGGGCGGGCCCCGGGTGGGTCAGCGACCCAGGCCGTTCCCTCCAGCGCCGTGAGGGTGGTCTCCCGGGTGGGGTCCGTCCGCGCTGCCGTGCGCAGGAGGAGATCCCGGTGAGCGTGGACGCGCACCAGGCCGGCGTGGCCCTCTGTCAGGACTCGAACCAGCACCTCGGGGCCTACCCCGCAGGGATCCCCGAGGGAGCACTCGATGACCGGGCCGCTCACTTCGAAGGCTTGGTCCCGGGCGGGATCTTGTCCGCCGGGATCGGGCAGGTAGCGCGGACCTCGTCATAGAGGTCCCGGACCCAGATCGAGTCTTCCATGGCCCGGTTCCAGATCTTGTGCCAGTCCTGGAGCGCGGGATAGGAGTGCTTGAGGTAGAGCCGCATCAGCTCTGCGTCGTCTGCGCCCCGCCGCTCCGCGCACCAGAGATCCAGCAGGAGCCGCCGGAGCCGCTCTTTGGTCTGGAGAGGTGGCGGGTAGAGGCTCACGGTCAAGGGGGCCTCTGCGACGGCCTCCTCTCCTTTCGCTGGAGGGACTTCCTGGGCCGCGAGCGCCGGCGAGAAGGCCAGCAGGCAGAAGAGGGCGATCAGGGTTCGCATGGGGAGATCCTCCAAAAAAAAGGGCCCCGAGGTCGCCCCCGGAGCCCAATTCGTTCGAAGCCGTCAGGCCGAGTGCTACTTGCACTCCTCCGGCCAGACGAACCCGGGCATGGCCTTGTAGGCCTCGCCGGCCTGCTTCATGGCGTCGAGGCCCTGCTGGCAAGCCTGCGCTGCAGCGGCGCCCATGGCCTTGATCTGCTCGATCTGCTTGCAACCGTCCTTGGTGGCGGTCACCGCGGACTCGGGCACGCCCTGGACCTTGCCCAGCGCGTCAGCGTAAGCCATGCAGCACTTCGCGTAGGCGTCGCAGACGTCGCCGGTCGCTTCGGCGGGAGCAGCGGCCTCCTCGGCGGGGGCAGCAGCCTCCTCGGCGGGGGCGGCCTCGGCAGCGGGAGCCTCGGCGTTGCACTCGGCCGGGAACTCGAAGCCGGGCATGGCCTTGTAGGCCTCGCCGGCCTGCGCCATCGCGTCCATGGCCTGCTTGCAGGCCTGCTCCGCGCCGGCGCCCATGGTCTTGAACGACTCGACCTGCTTGCAGCCGTCCTTGGTGGCGGTCACAGCAGACTCGGGCACGCCCTGGACCTTGCCGAGCGCGTCGGCGTAGGCCATGCAGCACTTAGCGTAGGCGTCGCAGGCGCCCGCGCTCTCAGGGGCCTTCTCCTCGGTGGCTTCCTCGGCCTTCTCCTCGGTGGCTTCCTCGGCCTTCTCCTCGGTGGCTTCCTCGGCCTTC
>CAZNWW010000006.1:23428-24422 GCA_964576155.1 uncultured Myxococcales bacterium
TCCTCGGTGGCTTCCTCGGCCTTGGGCTCCTCCTTCTTCTCTTCAGCCTTCTTCTTGTCGACCTTCTTCTCGGTCTTCTTCTCGTCCTTCTTCTCGTCGGCCTTCTTCTCTCCACAGGAAGTGACGAAAGCCGCCCCAACCAGGGCCACCACGATAACCACGAACAGCTTGGTCCTCATTACAACCCTCCTTCTGAGTGTCGGAACCTTCACGCAATACGTCAATGACATTGCTTTCCGGATGATAGAAGGCCCCTGCGGACAAGTCAA
The DNA here is from genome assembly GCA_964576155.1 of uncultured Myxococcales bacterium. Lineage (GTDB taxonomy): Bacteria > Myxococcota_A > UBA9042 > CAIXZC01 > CAIXZC01 > CAZNWW01. Next base: position 23,698 of record CAZNWW010000006.1, read on the forward strand.
GAACGATCGAAAAGCATGGAAAAATCAGTGGGGCAGGAGCGGGTGTCGACGCCTCAAGAGAGCAGCGACGAGGAGGACCAGGAGGGCCAGGGGACCTGTATCGGCGGGGCGACCTCGGCCGCATCCGGAGCCTGCGTCGAGGCCTTGGGGATCCGGATCGCAGGGCGCCTCGTCGGTCTCACCGTCACAGTTGTCGTCCAGGTGGTTTCCGCAGATCTCGACGTCCGGGAGCCCGGGCTGCGCAGAGCAGATCGCCGTGAGGGGGTCCGCTGAACAGCTCCACTTCCCCGTGACCGCGCATGCGCCCACCCCCACATGACAGGGCTCCCCGATCCGGAAGCCTTCGTCCGTGTCTCCGTCGCAGTCGTTGTCCAGGCCGTCGCCGCAGAGCTCGACGCCGATATTGCTTTCCTCGACCAAGCACTCCACCCCGAGGGAGTTCGCGGCGCAGATCAGCAGTCCGTCCTGTTCACAGGCCCCCTGACCCTTGAGGCAGCCTTCGCCGACTCCGTGGCCCTCGTCGGTGTCTCCGTCGCAGTCGTTGTCCAGGCCGTCGCAGAGGCTCTCGTCGGCCTCCCAACCATCGGGGCTCACGCATTCCCAGCCCGCGGTCCCCCCGCAGGCCATCTGCATCGCCATGCAGACCCCTACCGGATCCGGGGCGCATAGCTCCTTCGGGTCCGGTGGTGTCTTGTCCTCGTCGGTGAGGCCGTCGCAGTCGTTGT
>CAZNWW010000007.1:0-23542 GCA_964576155.1 uncultured Myxococcales bacterium
TGGGTCTGGGCCTTCCAGCCGAAGACCTCGGTGTAGAATGCCATGGAAGCTGTGACGTCACCGCTGACCAGCTCGTTCCAGCAGACGCCCAGCTTCGGCGGCCGCCAGTCCACCGGCGTGGAGAATGGCTGGTTCGCCGGCTGGTACGCGCCCAGGACGCCGCCTTGGGGATCCCGGAACGCAGCGGCCCGACCGATCTCCGGGATGTCGATGACGGGTCCCAACGGGGTGCCCCCGTTGCCCGAGACCCGTGCCAGGGTCGCCTCCACGTCCTCCACCTGCACGAAGCCCAGCCAATGGGGCGGGGTCTCGGGCGTGGGCAGGTCCATGAAGCCGCCCATGGTGGTGCCGTCCCCGGCCTTCCACATCTTGTAGACCCCGTGATCTCCCAGGTTGAAATCTTCGAGCTCCCAGCCGAAGAGGCCGGTGTAGAAATCGATGGCCTTATCCGTGTCCGCAGACACCATGTCGTGCCAGCAGAAACGCCCCCAGGTCACTGTTGCGTTGTCGCTCATTTTCATCTCCTGCGTCGGCTCGTCATCAGAACTTCATTCCAAGTAGCACGAACAACTTGGTGTCTCCACTCGGATCTGTCCACCCATGATCCACTCAGGGGATGGCCGGCGCAAACCATCGCGTGGCGAGGCGCTTGATCCAGGGAACGAAGATCGCTGCGGAGTAGTGGCCGCAAGGCAGTGTCACACGTCGCGGACGTCCCAATGCCTCCCAGAGGCGGGTCTGGTAGCTGTAGCGGACGACCCGGTCGAACCGGGCGGAGACCACCAGGGTGTCCGTAGGGTCGAGGGCCGGCGCGTGCTCCAGGGGATCCAGGCCCTCGATGCCTTCCCGAAACAGGGGGACGAGGTCGGTTTCGGCGATCTTGAGGCGCGCGGACAGCTCTGCCCGGAACTTGTTGATCTCGGTATCCCGGGCCGTCCCGAGGACGTCGGCCAACGGGCCGCCACCCAGCACCAGCATACGCCTTCGCAGCCGGGGCTCCCTGGCCGCGACCATGGTGCCCGTCATGGCACCCATGCTCACGCCGAAGAGGCCGAGGTCCGGGCCCACCGGTGCATTCTCCAGCCATCGGTCGATCCCTCGGCTGACATCGTCCTGGAAGATCCGCAGCAGGACCCCCAGCGCTCCGGGGGGACGCGTCGCATCCAGCCACTCGGCCCGGCGCTCGAAGCGCAGGCAGTGGTGTCCCTTCCTTGCGAAGTGGCGCGCAAAGAGGGTCGAGATCTCGTAGTCTCCGCCCTGGATCGGCAGGACGACGATCCCTTGTTTTATCGGGATTTCTTCGGCCGCGGGTTTGTGCCAATGAGCCACGACCCCGTCGCCGGGCGCGTCGAGCCCGGGGGGATCCGGGAGGTGGACGGTCTCGATGCGTTCCTCTCTCATGTCCGGCATCCTAACTTGCGCCGGTTCGCCAGGCAACGGAACTGGCGGCTTGACAGTGGCGGCCAGCGTCGGCGAGAGCGTGATCTCCATGCGGTCACGGAGGGGATGAATGAGGACGTGGATCCTGGCGTTGGCGGTGTTCGGGGTGTTGGTCGGCTGTGACGGCGGCGGGGGCGGGGCCTCGCCGGGAGCGGATGTTGCATCCGAGATCGTCGGAGACGCGGTCGTGGACACCGGCCGATCCGATGCCCCGAGGGTTGACCTGCCCCCCGTGGACCTGGTCGAGGACGCTTCGGTGGACCTGGCCGACGACATGGTACAGGACGTTTCCCCGGACGTGCCCCTGCCGGAGCTGCATTGGGGGGCCTGCGATACCTCGGGGTTCTCTGGAGCGTACCCCCTCCCCGGCGCCAAGGTGAAGTGCGCGACGGTCCCGGTCCCGTGGGACTATGACGACCCGGACGGCCCTACGGTCTCCCTTGCGCTGGCGCGGCAACCCGCTGCGGGGATCGAGGCCGATGATCCGGAGGGCATCTTCTTCCTGGCCGGCGGCCCGGGGGGCTCAGCGGTGGAGCTGGCCGGCATCGTGCCGATGCTCATGGAGGACCTCGAGGCCGCGTTCGATCTGGTCTATCTCGATCAACGGGGCACCGGGAGCTCCGGCTACCTGGGTTGTTCGGTGGGGTACCCATACGACGGACCCGAGTGGATAGAATGCGCGGGGGAGTTCGAGGACCTGGACCGTTCCCATGTCCTGACCCGGGACGCGGCCAGAGACCTGGACTACGTGCGCAAGCTCCTCGGATACGAGCGCTTCAACGCCCGCGGTGGCTCCTACGGGACCCGGGTCGGCCTGGAGTACCTGCGACAGTTCCCTCAGACCTCCGGTATGTTGGTGCTGGACGGGGCAGCGCCGCCGGACATGGATCTCTTCGGGACCCAGGTGGCGGCCCCGGACACCGGTGTTGCGTGGATCGTGGTGGAATGCGCTGCGGAGCCCGAGTGCCTCGCCGTGTCGCCGGACCTCGCCGCGGACCTCGCAGCGCGTCGCGCGGCCCTCGTCGAAGAGCCCCACGCCATCTTGGTGGGCGGCCAAGCCTACGTTGAGGGTGAGGCTCTCTACATGGAGGTCCTGGCCTCCGCGCTCTACGCAGCCAAGACCCGCTACAAGGTCCCCCGCGCCATCCACGACTCCGTCTCGGGTGACAACACCGGCTGGAATCAGCTCATGTCCACGCTCTTCGGGATGACCATCACCGACGCGGAGCGGGCCAGCAGCCCCCTGCCCCCCTTCGGCCCTAAGATCGTCCGGATCCCACCTCTCCTCGGGGAGAGCCCGATATCGCCGGTGACCCACGCTATCATCGCGTGCACCGAGTGGTTCCCAATCTCCGGCGGGATGGACGCCTTGCAAGCGAAGATGGATGCTGCCGAGTGGGTCACCGTGGGCACCCTGGATCTCGCAGGGACATGCGACCTCTGGGGCATCCCCTTCGAGCCCGCTCTGCTCGAACCCGTCACCTACGACGGTCCGGTGCTGCTCCTCAGCGGAGAGTACGATCTCAACACCTTCCCGGCCCTGGCCGAGCAAGCCGCTGAGACCCTGCCCCTGGGGACGCATCTCGTGGTGCCCCACGCTACCCACTCGGTCTTGACCACCAACTGCGGAGCCGGGATCACCGAGGACTACTTCCTGAATGGGGGAGATCTCGACGCGGTGGATCTTTCTTGCCTGGAGAGCCTTAGCCACCCGAGCTGGTAGCCGCCTTCTCTTCTTCCCGTCGCCGCCGCATTTCCTCGATGGGGACGAGCGGTCCTGCGAGCCGATCTACGTACAGGACACCGTTCAAGTGGTCGATCTCGTGCTGGAAGATCCGGGCCTCGAAGTCCTGACTTTCGATGACGTGACGCTCTCCGGTGATGTCCCGGTAGCCGACGCTGATCTCCTGAACCCGTGAGACCTTCCCGCCGACACCCTCGATGCTCAAGCAGGCCTCCCAGCCCTCGACCTCTTCGTCAGAGCGTTCGAGGATCTCGGGATCAACGCAGGTGAGGACCTCCTCGCTGCCGTCCTGGCGCTGGACCAGGATCACCCTCGACGAGACCCCCACCTGGGGCGCGGCCAGGCCTACCCCGCCGGACTCGATGAGGGTTTTGCGCATCCCGTCGTCCAACGCGGCGAGGTACCAACGTCGCAGCCGGGCTGTGTCCCCCGCCACCTGCCGCAGCACCGAGTTCGGGTCCGGGTGATCCAGGCTCCACTGCACGATGGGCAGCGGTCCCTCGTGGATGGCCAGGAGCTCGGTGTCCTCCCGCCGGGGCATCAGCACCCTCGGCGCGCAGCCGTCCAGCAGAACTCCCATCCCGGCCATCCCGGCCACGCCAAACCACTCCCGTCGGCTCCATCCCATTTCCTGCTTCAGTTCGCTCACGATGCCACGTCCTCCTGGGGCAACAGGACATCGCGGTCGACGCACCGGAAGTCCCGATCCAGGGTAAGAATGACATCGTCCTCCACGACCGCAAGTGCGTAGGCGAAGCAGTCACCAAGGTTGAGAGGATAGAGGAGCCTTGCCTCCGCTGCGATGAGGGCCTGGCGGGTGTCCGGTGCGACGAAGCGGATGGGTCCACCCAGGATGGCGGCTTCGTTCTCTTCGACGAAGTCGGGTTGGCGTGAACGGAGCCGGATCAGCACTTCCGTGAGGTTGATGGTGCTCATCGAGAGATTGTACTGAAACCGATCCAGCTCCTTCATCGCCCAGTCGGTGTGGCGTTCCTCGAAGAACGTCGCCAGCAGAACGGACGCATCAACGATCAATTTCGCTGTCCTTTTTCCAGAGGTCATCGTCGGAGAGGAATTTCGGATTGGGATTGAGCGGTCCCTTCAGGGCAAGGCCTCGCCACTTCTCGAAATCGAATGGTTCCTTTCGTTTTCGGGCGGATTTTGCGGCCTCCATTACCGCCAGGCGGATCGCTTCGGATTTGGTTCGGATGTCTCGCAGCCGCATGAGATCGTCGAGGTCCTTCGCGAAGTCCTCGGTTACATGAAGGTTGACCTGTGCCATGGTTAATTGCCTTCTGGTTCTCTCATGTACAGAATACATCTGTAAGTCGGCCATGGCAACCTCCGAGTGGCATCCATCCTCCCTCTGTATTCGTAGCGGGTGCTTGGAGGAGAACTGAAATGTGGAGGTTTCTCGGGAATGGTGCTTGCCGTCGGGGCATCTGGAGCACCGATCAGAGTACGCCCAGCCACTCCAGGAGGATCCCCACAGGGACGGCCAGGCACAGGAAATAGAGGAGTGCGGCGAGGGCTATGCCTGCGATGGCCCAGGCGGCCGCGCCCTTGCCGCGGTAGGTCGTCGCCTCACCGAACTCGTCCTCGAGGGTGACCTCCCCCCGACGCAGGCCGATCAGGGACGCCAGGAAGAGCCAACCGCAGCTCGCAGTGGCCAGGGCCAGGAAGGACAGCGGGAAGAGGATGTTCAGTATGAGATCCGCTATGTTGGGCAGTTTGAGCGCCAGGTAGATGTACCCCACGGTGGCCCCGACGAAGACGATCGCAGACGGGAGGATAGCGCGCCAGGCTCGCTTGCGGAGGCGTTCGAGGGTTGGAGCATCGAACACCGGGCGTACCTACTCCGCCTCGTAGGCCTCGTGGAGGTCCGCAGAGGCGAGGAAGTAGATCTCGTCGGCGAGCTGCTCGAAGGTGTCGATGGTGCGGGCGCCGAAGCGGGTGAGGAGGCCGAGCTCCGCGTTCCAGTCGTCCTCCTGGGTGGTGTAACCCCGATGGGCGAGGAGGGGCCAGAGCTCCTCGTTCATGGCCTCGATGGCCTCCTGGTGGAGTTTCTCGTCGTCCAGGTCGCCGTCGATCTCCACCACCGCGTGGGCCTCTATCTGAAACCCCCTTTCGAGGATGTCCACGAAGGCCCGGGTGTCCGCGCTGCCGGCCGAGAGGACCACCTGGTCCTCGAGGATACCCAGCACCGTACCGCTCGGGGGCGGGGGGTCCGCCTTTTCCAGCGCTGCGGCCAGGTTCTGCAGGATCGTCTCCGGGTCCATGGTCCCTCCGGTCCAGTGGTTCGATGCCGCGTATTGTATTGCGGGAGGCTGCATCCACCTCAATCCTGTAGGATATCGTGCAGGATCCTGGTCAATTCGTCTACGTTGTAAGGCTTGATGAGCACGGCGCAGAAGCCGTAGCTCCTGTAGTCGGCCAGGATCGGATCGTTCGAGTAGCCGCTGGAGACCACTGCCTTGATTTCGGGATCGAACTCACGGAGAAGGTCCAAAGCCTCCCTCCCCCCCATCCCACCCGGGATGGTCAAGTCCAGCACTACGGCATCGAACGGCTCCTGCGCTTCCGCTGCTTTCCGAAACAGTTCCACTGCCTCAACCCCATCGGTAGTCAACGCCACCTCGTAGCCGATGCGGGTGAGCAGATGGCTGACCATGTCCAGGATCTGTTCTTCGTCATCCATCACCAGGATCTTCCCGTCACCGGGGGAATCCTGGTGATGGTCAGCGTGGGTCTCAACCAACAGCTTCTGATCGGAAGCCGGAAGGTAGACACGGAAAGTCGACCCTGCGCCAAGCTCGGATTCCACCACGATCCGGCCGTCGTGGCGCATCACAATCGAATAGGAGACGGCCAGCCCCAGACCGCTTCCTTTCTGCTTGGTCGTGAAGTACGGGTCGAAGATGCTGGCCAGATGGTCCGACGCGATGCCCACGCCCCTGTCTTTCACGGTGACGCAGACGTATTGACCCGTCGGCAGGAGAGAGAGATGCCCCGGACCGACCGTCTCGTTCTGCGCGTGCATGTCGATGCGACCCCCCCCCCGGCATCGCCTGGGAGGCATTGATGAGGAGGTTGTTGAATACCTGGCTCATCTGCCCTTGGTCAGCGTCCACCGGCCATAGACTCTCGTCAACGTGTATCTCGCAGGCGGAGTTGGACCCGGACAGCGAAAATGTTATGGAATCCTGGAGCAACTTGACCAGGGACGAGGTTCGCTTGACCGGGGCACCTCCCCGGGAGAAGGTAAGCAGTTGTTGGGTCAGATCAATCGCTCGTGTGACCGCCATCTCCGCCTTGTCCAACCTCTCGATGGCCACTTTTCCCTGGTCGATGGCGAGCTTCGCCAGCCCGACATTGCCCAGTATCGCAGTCAGTAAGTTGTTGAAATCGTGGGCAATGCCGCCCGCCAGAACCCCCACCGACTCCAGCTTCTGCGCCTTGCGGACCTCCTCCTCCAGCCTCAGCTTCTCGGTGACGTCCCTGAACACCAGCACCACTCCTCGAATCTTACTGTCCTCGTCGCGGATCGGCGCGCCGCTATCCGCAATGTTCCACTCGGTGCCGTCTTTGGCGATGAGGACCGTATGGCTCGCCAGCCCTACCACCAGGCCGGCTTCCAGCACCTTCTCCACCGGATTATCACAGGGCTGGCGGGTCTTCTCGTCTATGATACGGAAGACCTCGGGGAGAGACCTCCCCGCAGCCTCTTCGTCCGTCCAGCCGGTCAGGGTTTCCGCCAGCCTGTTCAGCGAGATGATGTTTCCGTCCGCGTCGGTCACGATCACGCCGTCCCCGATGCTGCGCAGGGTAACGGCCAAGCGCTCCTTCTCCGCGGACAGCTTTCGGTCCCAGGCTCTCCGCTCGGTGATGTCCTGCACGGTCCCGAGCGAACTCTGAGGGCGGCCCTCTGTATCGTAATGGGTCTCGCATTGCTCGTGGACGTACTTGATCCGGCCGTCCTTCATCAGTAAGCGGTGGGTGATTTCATAGGGCGTCTTGCTCGTCACCGAGTCTGTGTAGGCGGTGTTCACTGCCTCTCGATCATCGGGATGGATCGCCGCCAGGAAGGCCTCATATGAGGCACCGAAACGCTCAGGATCAATCTCGAAGATACGATAGATCTCGTCGGACCACTGCAGAACATTGGAGACCAGGTCGAGGCTCCAGTTTCCCACGTGGGTGATGCGCTGTGCCTCGTTCAAGCTGGCCTCACTCCGCTTCAGTTCCTCCTCGGCCTGCCTGCGCCCTGCGTCTGCTTCCTTCAACTCCGCTACCTGGCCTCGCAACTGCTCCAACTCATCTAAAAGTTGCTGCCTGTTCATCTCTTCATTAGCCATTCGACTACCCCGGTGGCAATGATCGACAAGGTTTCGTTCGGTGTGTTAGCTTTCAGTTGACTATTTAGGACGACCATCGCGGTCCATGTCAAGCATCGGGATGCGTTGCACTCGTCGGGGACTTCCGGATAATCAGACAGGTTCAGGCACGAAGGAGATCGTTCCATGAGCACCGTTGATCTGGCTGTCTTGAAGTTCGGCGGGACCTCCCTGGGCACAGCGGAGTACCTCCTGCGCGTCCTGGAGATCATTCGCGCCGAGCGCGCCGAGCGACCCGTCGCTGTGGTTGTCTCGGCCATGGGTGACACCACGGATCGGCTCCTGGAGGCTGCGGATCTGGCGGTGGAGGGCAGCCTCTCGGACGCGGACGCGGTGGTGGACGCCCTGGCCGACGTGTGCACCCGGGCCGGGCTCCTCGCTGTGGAAAGGCTCCGGACGAACGGCGCAGCGGGAGATCACCCCCCTGTCACCCCCCTGGTCCGAGAGCATCTGGAGCCCCTGCGTCAGATCCTCTATGGGGTGAGCCTCCTCAAGGAACTCACCGCGCAGACCCGGGACTTGATCCTGGCCTTCGGCGAAGGGCTCAGCACGCGCATCGTCGCAAATCTCCTGACCATGGCCGGGTCTGAGGCCTTCGAGCTCGACGCCAGGGACTGGCTGGTCACAGACGATCGGTACGGCGATGCCTGCGTGGACGCGGCTGCGACCCGGGAGCGCATCCGGGCCCTCGCCGCAGGCTGGGGAGATCGGATTCCCGTGACCATGGGGTTCGTGGGCGCGACTCCCGACGGCCGGACCACGACCCTCGGCCGCAACGGCTCGGACTACACGGCCACCCTCCTGGCCTGGACCCTGGGCGCGGCCGAGGTGAACGTCTTCAGTGACGTCCCCGGAGTCATGACCGCGGACCCGGGCATCGTCGCGGACGCCTATCCCCTGGCCCGCATGAGCTACAAGGAGGCTCTGGAGCTGGCCAACTATGGCGCCAAGATGTTCCATCCTCGGACCATGATCCCCCTCATGGAGGCCGGCGCTGCGATGCGGATCCGCAGCACCCACCGACCCGATGAGCCGGGGACCGTGATCGACGCGGCGGGCTCCTCGGACGAGGCCCGCGCCACCTCGGTGACCTCCCTGGAGTCCCTGGCCCTGATCGGCGTCGAGTGGCGGGCCCTGGCCGCGCAGGCCCAGGTGGGGGAGCGAGTCCTGGCCGCGGTGGCGGACGCAGGCTGCACCCTGTGGATGGAGAACCAGGCTGCCCATGGACAGTCCATGGGCCTGGTGGTGCCCGAGGTACAGGCGGATCGGGCTCGGGGGGCCATCGAGGAAGCCCTGGAGCGGGAGCTGCGCCGGGGCGAGGTGGAGCCGATCTCCGTGCGACATCCCGTGACCCTGCTGACCCTGGTGGCCGAGGCCATGGGGCGCTCGAGCGGCGTGGCCGGGCGGTTCTTCGGCGCGCTGGGTGCGGTGGGGATCAACATCCTGGCCAGCGTCCAGGGCGCGTCGTCCCGCTCCATCGCAGCGGTGATCGACGAAGCGGACACCCCGGTGTCCGTGCGCACGGTCCACGCGGCCTTCAACTTTGCGCACCAGAAGGTGAGCCTCCTGCTCCTGGGTAAGGGCACGGTGGGTGGGCACCTGATCCAACAGATCCGGACCCAGCGGGAGATCCTCAAGAAGGATCACGATCTCCTCCTCGATGTGGTCGGTCTGGCGGACAGCCGGCGGGCCGTGTTCGAGCCCGAGGGGATCCCTCTCGACGGGTGGGAGGAGGCCCTGTCCGCGGTGACGGGGGCCCTGGACACAGACGCGCTCCTGGAGCGCCTCGCCCGGCTCCCGGTGCCGATCCTGGTGGACTGCACCGCTGCTGACGGCATGGAGGAGCTCTACCGGTCCGCGTTTCGGCGGGGGATACACGTGGTGGCGGCCAACAAGAAGCCGATCACTATCGACTGGTCCGGGCGGGAGGCGCTGATGGTCGAGGCCAGGCGACACCATCGGGACTTTCGGTACGAGACCACCGTGGGTGCCAGTCTTCCGGTCATCGAAACCCTCCAGGATCTGGTGCGCACCGGGGACCGGGTGCGCCTGGTGGAGGGCAGCTTCTCCGGCACCCTGGGCTATCTCGCCAACGAGATCACAGCGGGAGTGCCCCTCTCCGAGGCGGTGCGCACTGCGCGAAAGATGGGCTACACCGAGCCCAACCCCCAGGACGACCTCTCGGGTCTCGATGTGGCCCGCAAGGCCCTGATCCTTGCCAGGGAGCTGGGCTACTCCGTGGCAATGGAGGAGGTCGAAGTCGAGCCCCTCGTGCCCGCCGAACTCCTGGAGCCCATGTCCCTGGAGGAATTTTTTAATAAGCTGGCGATGTGCGACGCGGCCATGGCCGAGAGGCTGGCCCGCCTGGAGGCTGAGGGCAAGGTCCTCAAGTACCTGGCACGCATCGATCCACCTTCCGAGCCCGGTGGTATCTGCAAGGTCGCCGCAGGTCCCATGGAGATCCCCCTGGACCACCCCGCTACCCGCCTGCGGGGCTCCGAAGCCTTCGTGGCCTTCACCACTGAGCGCTATGCTGACTACCCGTTGATCGTCCAGGGCTCCGGGGCCGGCGGCGCGGTCACCGCGGCCGGCGTCCTGGCGGACGTCCTCCGCGTGGCGCAGTCCCTCCGGGGCCGTTGACCCACCTCTGGCGGATTGGTAGATTGCTGCGGTCCGAGGAGGTGGATATGGGACGCTGGAGTGCATGGTTCGTCGGTTTCGTGATTCTTGTAGCGGCCTGCGATCAATCGGAGACGAGCGCCCCGACTGAGACCCTCAAGGCCCCTATCGTGAACGGACAGCTCGAGTCGGGTTGGCCCGCGGTAGGCGCGTTGACTGCGCAGTACCCGGGATATGGATACGGGGGCTCATTCTGCACCGGCACCCTGGTGGCTTCCCAATGGGTCCTCACCGCGGCCCACTGCCTCACCGCGGAGGAAGAGGGCTTCGAGCCCATGCCCCAGACGACGATGTTCTACGTGGGCTCCAACGCGAACCCGGGCCCCGGGGGCTGGCCCTCGAGCGGGTCGCTCTACCAGGTGGACCAATTCTACGTGCATCCGAGCTTCGACGAAGACGTCATGGGAGACAACGATATTGCGCTGATGCACCTGGCGGATCCTGTCACCGGCGTCACCCCAATCGGCATGAACGAGGCCTACATGTCGGGCTCCTGGGTGGGCACGGAGATCTTCTACGTGGGCTTCGGTGTGGTGGACGGGATCAACCAGGGGGGCAGCGGTGTGAAGCGCTCCACGACCCTGGACATCTACACGATCCAGGAGCTCAACTATGTTAGCGAGTACGACGGCTCCGGGATCTGCTTCGGGGACTCCGGCGGCCCGGGACTCGCCAACGTCAGCAGTCAGAACAAGGTCATCGGCGTCAACGCCAACGTCGGCGGCTCCGGGGGCGGGGGCGACCCCTGCAAGGACGCGTACTTCCACACCAGGGTGGACAAGTACATCGCCTGGCTCACCGGGGTCATGGGCGCGCCGCCCCCCAACTGCAACCAGAACCCGGACGTCTGCTTCTGTGACGCAGCCTGCAAGTCCAATGGGTCCTGCGATAACGACACGTGTAAGACCCTCTCCTGCGAGGACACCTACGAATGCCTGGTCGGCTGCGGGGAGTCGGACCAGGGCTGCCAGGTCGACTGCTGGTCCGCAGGGACCGACGGGGCCCTGGACAGCCTGAACCTGATGTTCAAGTGCATGGCGGACAACTGCGAGGGGCTCTCGGACAGCGCCTATCAGCAATGTGTCCAGGACCACTGCGAGGCCCAGATTGACGCCTGCCTCCCTGTCGGCACCGGGAGCATGTCCTGTGCGGACGTCTACGACTGCATGGTGGAGTGCGGGCAGGAGGACGAATGCAACTATGCCTGCTACGAATCGGGCACAGCGGGGGCTCAGGCCGTGATGGACACGATGTTCGACTGCATGTCGGACAAATGCGGCGGTCTCCCGGATGACCAGTACTCTGCCTGCGTGTTCGAGCAATGCGAGGCCGAGATCTACTCCTGCATGCCGCCCTCCAACTGTGACCTGGCGGGCGGCGATTGCGCCGGGGGCACCGCGTGCTATCCCATGTCCGGCGGCCTCACGGATTGCTTCCCGACCAACGGCAAGGATGAAGGCCAGGCCTGCGACTCGAGCCTCACGGACAGCCTGGACTGCGACGACGGCCTGATCTGCATCTCCCAGGGCTGGGGGCAGCCGGCCCTCTGCCAGCCCCTCTGCGAAGGTGGCGGCGACTGCGGCCCCGGAGAGGAATGCGATGCGCCGATATTCCAGGGCCTCCCCGACGTAGGCATCTGCCTGTGCGTCGACGACGACAATGACGAGTCTTGTGCCGGGGTCGATTGTGACGACGGTGATCCCGACATGCACCCCGGCGCGGCCGAAGTCTGTGACGGCGTGGACAACGACTGCAACGGCGCCACGGACGAGGGCTGCCCGACAGGCGGAGACACCGTGGGGCCGGGGCCGGACACGATAATTACACCGCCGGACACCTTTGTCCCCGGCGAGGACACCCCCTTCATCCCCGGCGTGGACACGCCCTTCGTCCCCGGCGAAGATGCGCTGGTCGTTCCCGGCGAGGACACGGCGGGCCCCGGTGGCGGCCCGGGTACTCCCGAGACCAACGTGTCCCCCGCGTCGGGCTGTGCCGGCGCTGATGTCGCCGGTCCTATTCCGCTCCCCCTCCTCCTCTCCGTCTTGCTCTCTTTCGTCTTCTTGCGGCGTCGGGTCGAGGTGTGAGCCTCCCGTGTATCTTGACAGTGATTTAGGGGGGGTGTAAATTCTCCATGGAGTCAGGTTCCCTGGTGCGTCGAACCACCTTCCGAAGCGTGCCCACCGCCACACGTTAGGATTTGAGAAGGAGTGTGCGCGTGATCCGATCCGTCGTTGGCGACCTCGTGAAAAAGGTCCGTAAAGAAATCAAGAAGAAGATACCCGCCCTTGAGGGGGCCGTAGAGGTCCCCTCCGCGCCGCCGCGTCCCCGGGAGCCTTTGAAACCGTCGGTGGCCCCGGCGGAGTCGGGGCCTAAGCCCCTCCCACAGCAGGATGGGCCCAGGAAGAAGCGTCGGCGTCGGAAGAAGAAGGGCGCAGGGAACCCACAGGTGGCGCGGGATTCGGGCCTGAAGCCTTCGGTCCCACAGGGGGAGGGGCAAGAGTGGGCCCCGTCGGACTTCCAGGTGGAGGAGCAGTCGGGCCGATATCGGTTCCACGACCTGGACCTCCCGGATCAGGTCATGCACGCGATCCACGACCTGGGGTTCGAGTACTGCACCCCGATCCAGGCGGCGGCCCTCCCCGCGGTCCTGGACGGACAGGATGTCTTCGGCAAAGCCCAGACGGGGACCGGCAAGACCGCCGCGTTTCTCCTCGCCATCCTCACCCGCCTGTACCGAGATGCCCCACCGGAGGGGCGGCCCAAGGGCGCGCCTCGGGCCCTGGTCATAGGACCCACCCGGGAGCTGGTGATGCAGCTCGATCGAGACGCGCAGGATCTGGGGAAGTACCTCCCCGTACGCACCATGGCCGTGTTCGGCGGCATGGACTTCGAAAAACAGCAGCGCGCCCTCAGGGCCGCGCCTGTGGACATCCTGGCTGCGACTCCGGGCCGCCTGCTGGACTTCCAGCGCCGCCGGGTCCTGGACCTCTCCGAGGTGGAGATCCTGGTGATCGACGAGGCGGACCGGATGCTGGATATGGGGTTCATCCCCGACGTCTCGAAGATCATCCGCAGCTGTGCGCCCAAGGATCGCCGGAACACCATGCTCTTCAGCGCTACCCTCACGTCCCAGATCCAGCGCCTGGCCGCGCAGTGGACCCGAAACCCGGTGGTCATCGAGATAGACCCGGACAAGGTAGCGGTGGATACGGTGGACCAGGTGGTCTACATCATCACGAGGGATCAGAAATTCCGGCTCCTCTACAACCTCATCGAGCACAAGACCCTGGAGCGGGTCCTGGTGTTCTCCAACCGCCGTGACTGGACCCGCCGCATCGCCGAGCGGCTCCAGGCCCAGGGGATCGATGCGACCCATCTGTCCGGTGACGTCAACCAGGACCAGCGGGTGAAGAAGCTCGAGCGGTTCCGCGAGGGGAAGATCCGGGTGCTGGTGGCCACGGACGTGGCCGCGCGGGGGATCCATGTGGAGGGCATCAGCCACGTGGTGAACTATGACATGCCGGAGAACCCCGAGGACTACGTCCACCGCATCGGCCGCACGGGTCGGGCCGGTGTATCCGGTACTTCGGTGTCCTTCGCCACGGAGTTCGACGCGTGGCATCTCCCCGCGGTCGAGGAGTTCCTGGGCAGCAAGCTCCCCTGCATCTACCCCGAGGACGACCTGCTCGCACCGCTCCCCAAACCCGATCTCCGTCCACCCCCCAGGGACCGCCGTGGCGGCCCGCGCAGGTAGGATCCGCGCATTTATTGAATTATTGCCACCTCCAGATCGACCAAGCAAAGAGTTGACGGAGACAATGGAGGTGATTCATGACACGGCTCAAGAGACGCAGCTTCGTCGCCACCGTGACCCGGGATGGTGCCCGATGGTGCGCCAGGATCCTTGGTCAGAAGGATGTCTTCGCGCAGGGCGATTCCTTGGGCGAGACTGCCGAGCGCCTGCGCTGGCTCCTCACGGCCTGCCTTAATACAGACCGACGGGAGTTCCACCCTGCGCAGGTGGAGATCACCCTCGTGTTCTCTCCCGACAAGCACTTAGATGATTGTTGCGGCTGACCATTGCCGCTCAGCTCCTGGGCGGTCCGCCGCCTCCGGGCCTCCGGCGCCGGCGCCGGTTGCGGGAGCGTCCGCCTCCTCCCGGCCTGCCCTGATCCTGACCTCCGCCTGATGTCTGGGGGCGTCCCGGGCCCCGTCCCGGAGGCTTGAGCTGTGTCATCGGGGGGGCGGGGAGCGTGGAGCGGAAGGGGTGGTCGTCGATGCGGTCCAGGTGGCGGCCGATGAGCTTCTCGATCTGGGCAAGGTCCTCTCGTTCGGTCTCCATACAGAATGACAGCGCAACGCCATCCTCCCCGGCCCGCGCGGTTCGCCCGATACGATGGACGTAGACCTCGGGCTCGTGGGGAAGATCGAAGTTGACGACGTGGGAGATCTCCTCTACGTCGATGCCCCGGGCCGCTATGTCTGTAGCCACCAGCACCCGGGTGATGCCGTTCTTGAACGCGTCCAGGGCCCGGATCCGGGCCCCCTGGGACTTGTTGCCGTGGATCGCCAGTGCCTCGATGTTTGCGCGCCGGAGCTTGCGGACGATCTTGTCCGCGCCGTACTTCGTGCGGCTGAAGACCAGGATCCGGGTCATCTGTGGCGCAGCGAGGATGTGGATCAGGAGGTCCACCTTGTCGGGCTTCTCCACGAAGCACAGGCCCTGCTGGATCCGGTCCACCGTGGACGCAGGGGGGTCCACCGCTACCCGCACCGGGTCCGTGAGGATCGTCGCGGCGAGGCCGGTGATGTCGTTAGGCATGGTCGCTGAGAAGAACAGGGACTGGCGCTCCTTCGGCAGGGCTGCGACGACCTTCTTGATGTCGTTGATGAAGCCCATGTCCAGCATGCGGTCCGCCTCGTCCAGGACGAAGACCTCGACCTTGTCCAGATGCACGATCCCCTGCTGCATCAGATCCAGGAGTCGGCCCGGGGTGGCGACCAGGATCTCGGGGCCTCGGCGAAGGGCATCCTCCTGGGGACGTTGGCCCACGCCGCCGAAGATCACCGTCGTGCGGATTCGGGTCTGCGCGCCGTAGTTGGTGAAGCTCTCCCCCACCTGCGCGGCCAGCTCCCTGGTCGGCGTCAGCACCAGGACCCTGATCGGAGCCCTCCTGCCGCCGTGCCATGGGTTTGTGACCATGTCCTGCAGGATCGGCAGCGCGAAGGCCGCGGTCTTTCCCGTGCCGGTCTGCGCGGCGCCGAGGATGTCCCGGCCCGCCAGAGCCGGCGGGATGGCGGCGGCCTGGATGGGCGTGGGGTGGGTGTAGCCCTCCCGATGTACCGCATTCAAGAGTGGCGGGATCAGCTCGAGTTCGTCGAAGCGCGGCGGGGCCGCGTCGTCCTTGGGCGTATCGATGGTGTCCTCCAAAACCTCAGTCGTCCGCTGGATGATCGCACATTCCCGCCGCGCTTGCACGCGGGCGTGGGACACCGTCTAATGTCTGTGTCGATGTGATGAAGAGGGGGAGTCTCCTTGAGCCAGCCGATGACGGATCGCTACCTGGTCGTGTCAGATCTCCACCTCTCGGACGTGGAGGACCACCCTGACGGCTGGAAGTTCTTCAAGGGGAGCCGATACCTCTTCGACGATGAGTTCGCCGCGTTGCTGGAAGACTTCGCTGTTCGATGTGCCGGACCCGGGACCCTGCTCCTCAACGGGGACGTCTTCGACTTCGACCTGGTCACGGCGGTGCCATCCGATCCGCCTTGGCCTGTGTCCCGCGGGGAGCGGCGCCGAGGTCTCAGGGCCACCGCGGCGAAGTCCTCGTGGAAGCTCGATCGGATCCTGTCGTTTCATCCCGTTCTCCTCGAGGCCTTGGGCCGATTCCTGGCAGGGGGGCACCGAGTCGTCTACATCATGGGGAATCACGACAGGGAGCTGCACTTTCCTGAAGTGCAGAGCTGTCTGCTCACCGCGCTCCGGGATGCGACGGAGTTGACGGGGGGGAGCCTCACCGAGTGGTCCATCGTATTCGAGCCCTGGTTCCATTATATCCCCGGACGGATCTACGCGGAGCACGGGCATCAGTACGACTACTATACCTCCTTCCGGCACCTGCTGGATCCCGTGGTAGAGCGCCGCGAGGGGCCGGAGATAGCGCTGCCCATGGGCAACATTTCCAACCGCATCCTCATGGGCCGCATGGGCTACTTCAATCCCCACGCAGGGGACTACATCCTCAACGTGTTCCACTACGTCTCTCACTGGGTGCGCTTCTATGCGTTCTCGCGCCACACGCTGGTCCTGACTTGGTTCCTGGGCAGCCTCAGGGCCCTGGGCCGCCTCCTGGAGACGAAGAAGCGCCTGCGACGGCGCCCGCCCAAGGGGTACGAGGAGCGCGTCACTGCCCTCGCCGCCCGGGCGGGCCTCTCCCCGGAGGAGATGCGCAACCTGCGAACCCTCCAGCGTCCGCCGATCACCGACCGGGTCTTCCGGATCATCCGCGAGTTCTGGATCGATCGTCTGGTCCTCAGCCTCCTCATGACCGGAGGCACCATCGCCCTGGCCCTGGTACCGATCCATCTCTGGATCAAGCTCATGGTGCCCCTGACCTGCTTCCCCCTGGTCTACTTTCTCTACGAGTCCCTGGCCCAAGGGGAGACGGTCTTCAGCTCAGGGCACAAGATCGAGGCCTTCGCCCGGGAGATCGGAGCGCTCCTCCGGGTCCCCGTGGTGACCTTTGGTCACACCCACGCGCCGGGAAGCCTCACCGTGGGTCCGGGGATCTCCTTCGTGGACACCGGGACCTGGGCTCCCGTCACGGCGCCCTACCCGGCCACGGCCCTGGCGCCGGGTTTCCGCAACTGGCTGGAGGTGGACTTTTCGACGGATCCACCCGACCTTCGGTTCGATTGCCTCGTCGGGCCGAAGGTTGCGAAGAGCGATCCTGATGTGTCGTAGGCCTCAGGGGGAAGGGACGAACTCTGCCCGGCGGTTACGCTGGTGGCATTCCTCGGTGTCGTCGGTGCACAGAGGCGCGGTCTCCCCCATCCCTACGGGCACGAGGAGCTCCTCGGGGACCCCCCGCTCGATCAGGGCGTCCTTGATCCTGTTCGCATGGCCCTCGGAGAGCTCCATGTTGTAGGTCTCGGTGCCGCGTACGTCGGTGTGACCCTCCACGCGAATCTTCACCCCCATCTTCTTGATGCAGACGACGTTCTCCTTCAGGAGTTGGTCGGTCTCCTCCGCGATCTCGTTCTTCGCGTAGGCCATGGAGATCGTATGGAGGCCACAGAGCCACTCGCAGGTCCCGCCGGAACAGATTTTCCCCTTGGGACAGCCCCCGGGGCAGAGGACACATTTGTGCTTGGTGCATTTGGCGCCGCCGGAGCATTCGGTGTCCTTGACGCAGCAGTTGGCGCGACGTTCGCAGGCGTGCTTCTCGGTGCAGACGAAGCACGCATCGCCGCCGTGCTTCTCCTGGCAAGCCTCGTCGGCCTTGCACTCCCGGCACATCTTGTCCACACAGATCTGTTCATGCTCGGCGCAATGCTCGTCGTTGTCGCAGGCCGGGTACTTGGGGCAGCAGCCCTGTTGGACGAGGATCCCGGCGAGTAAGGCGATCAGCAATCCGGTGTGCAGCAAAATCCGTTTCATCGTGAGTCTCCCGTGGCAGTAAAATCCTGGCGCCAGCTTAGCCCAGTCCGTCGATGATGCCCACCGGAAAAGAGGATCAGCCCACAGCTCCGGTGAGGACGTGCTCGCCGCCCAGGGTGGCGACCCAGATCTCGATCTTGAGGACCGAACCGTCCAGGAGGAGGGCCTCACCGCGGACGATGAGGACGCCTAAGTCCTCGTCGACCTCGGTGAACCGGATCCGCGCCAGGCGATCCATGTCCTCCCAGGTGACGATCTCACCGCGCTTGATGCTGTTGCCCACGTTGTGCAGGCCCATGAGCTCGGCGACATACTGGGGGAGCCCCATGCCCATGCCGTCGACCTGTGCGTACCGATGGGGAGGGGAGGCGCGGCTTGTCACGGCCTCCCAGTCATGACGGCTGACCTCGCGTGCTACGCCCAGGAGGAAGGCCCTGAGCATCTCCCGTCCTTCGAGGCGGTCCTCGATAGCCGCGATGGCGTCGCCCCCGTCCTGGGGACCGGAGCAGCCTGCGGCGAGCAGAGCAGCGATCACAAACACAACCCAACTTCGTTGCATGTCCGTCCTCCTGGCCTCGGGCTTCATAGGGAATGTAGCAAGCTGAGTGAGAGCCGTCGAGTCCGGGCTTCTCGCTGCCGTGCGGCCTTGCTATCATGACCCGGCGGAGGGTTGGATGGACTGGATTGAGCTGCTTGGGGTCTCGGTGGGCCTCGGCATGGACGCGTTCGCAGTGGCTGTCGGGGCCAGCGTGGTGCTGGGCGCGGTCACTGCGCGCCAGACCTTCCGTCTCTCCTTTCATTTCGGTTTGTTCCAGGCCCTCATGCCGATCCTTGGCTGGGCCGCGGCGCGGAGCTTTGCGGCAGCCTTGGCCGCGTGGAGTCATTGGGTAGCCTTCGCGCTCCTGGCCCTCATCGGTGGGCGGGCCCTCCTGGTGGGGATTCGGGGCGGCGACGAGCCTCTCGGGGCCGGCGACCCGTCCCGGGGAGGCCGCATGGTCACCCTGTCAGTCGCAGTGAGCATTGATGCGCTGGCCGCAGGAGTCAGCTTCGCGATGCTCGGGATCGTTGTCTGGATACCCGCGGCGGTGATCGGCGTGATCACCGCGGCCATGACCCTCGTCGGCTTGGCCTTGGGGGTCCGCGTCGGCGCAGCCCTGGGCCACCGCGCCGCTATCCTGGGGGGCCTTATCCTCGTGGGGATCGGCGTCAAGATCCTCGCTCAGGGTTCTCCGTATGAACTTGCCGCAGCGCGACAGCGAGGCCGCCCACGTCACCCCAGGGGACCAGGAGCGCGCCGCCGGGGTGCCACTCGGAGACCGCGCCGCTCTCCCACGCCACCACCGGGGTGCCCACCGAGAGGGCCTCGGGGCCGACCAGCCCATAAGGTTCCTGCCAGCGGGAGGGCAGCAGCAGGACAGCGGCGGCCCGCATGAGCCCGGCCAGGCGGGGCCTGTCAACCCAACCCAGGACTTGATGTCCTGCGGCCTCGAGGCGGCCACGCTCGGGGCCGGTGCCAGCGAAGACCAGGGGCAGCTCGATGCCGGAACGGCGCCACGCCTCCGCCGCGTCCCAGACCCCCTTCGATGTGGCCAGGCGGCCTGTGAAGAGGACGCAAGGGGGGCCCTCGGCCGGAGTGTCAGGGAGCCTGGGCGGTGGGGGAGGCGAGATGGTGATCTGGTCCTCCGGGATCCCGACATCACGCAGCTCCCGGGCCATGTACCGTGAGAGGACCGTGAGGGGCATGCGCCGGACCGCGGCCAGGCGCGCCTTGGTCAGGGCCAGGATCTCCTCGAAGTACTCCCCGTCCTCGAAGCAGGCCCGGCAGGTCTTCGGCCCCATGGGGTGTTTGCAGACCTCTCCGTCCGCGGTGAGCTTGCCCCGCCCGGGACAGAAGGTCCGGTGATCGTGGACTGTCATCGTCGCGCCCGCGTCTGCGG
Source organism: uncultured Myxococcales bacterium (assembly GCA_964576155.1). Taxonomy (GTDB): domain Bacteria; phylum Myxococcota_A; class UBA9042; order CAIXZC01; family CAIXZC01; genus CAZNWW01. The sequence goes on from CAZNWW010000007.1 coordinate 19,855, forward strand.
CTGCGTGGAGCGCCACGGGGTTGACGATGTTGTGGACATGGATGATATCGGGGTGGAGATCTCGAAGGACGTCGGGGAGCTCCGTCGGCCCTGCATCTCGCCTGTCGAGCCCGGCGACGACGTGGACCCGCCTCCCCGGGCTGCCGCGGCCCACAACCAGGTGGACCTCGTGACCCAGCGCGGAGAGGGACGCAGTCATTGTGTCGAGGTACGTCCCCGCACCCCCCTTGTCGTCCTGCCGGTCGTGGATCATCAGGATCCGCATGGACCCTTTCTACGGTCGCCGACGGGGACCGTCAAGGGAGACCCATCGACACCCCCCCTCATCGCTTCGGATCCACCCCGTAGAGGAGCTCGGTCTGCACCCGGGCCAGGCGCATGGTGCTGTGCCGCGGGCGCGCCCTGCGTTTGATCGGCTGTACGAATGCATCCCCGTCTTCGCCGAGGAGATCCTCCACGATCGCTCGGACGGATCGCTTGGTGGGTGCCGACTGCCCGGCTTGCACCGGGCGTGCGGCCGCGGTCGACGCTCCTTGTGCCGGTGCAGAGGGCTCGAATACCGAGGTAGAGTCCACGCTCGGGGTCGGCGCGATGTGCGCATGGATGGGGATCTTTGCAGGGGGTGGGCGGGGGAGCGCAGTGAGGCGCGCGTTGGCCCGCCGGAGCTGGCGCACGCACGCGGATGCGACCACCTCCTGGAGCCGGACCGAGAACCAGGTCTTCCCTCGCAACGCCTCCTCCCACCTGTTCCTCTCGAACTCCAGGAGCACGACATCGGAGCTGGTGCGCAGGGTCGCAACCCGGGGCGCAGGTTCCAGAAGGGAGAGCTGCCCGAGGAGGCAGGGTTCCACGGTGCCCAGGCGGCGGGGCTTGCCGTCCACGTTCTTGAACACCTCCACCCGCCCCTCGACGATGATGTAGCAGGATTCCCCCCAGTCGCCCTCCTCGCAGAGCACGGTCCCTCGGGGATAGATCTGTTGGTGCGCGAGGGCCTTGAGTTCCGCGTGGTCGTCATCGGTGAGAACCTCCAGATCCGGGATTCCCGCGAGGTCGACATCCCCCGGGGCGATTCGAGGGCTCACCAGCTCCCCTGCGCTGGTGAATCGGTGCCTCTGGCCCGCGGCCCAGACATCCGGTGCCACAGACTCCGGGAGGTTGTAGAGGACCCGGAGCCGAGCCTCGATCTGCTCATTGGTGCGGCGGATTCGCTGGGCCACCTGGCCCAGGATCCCTTCCACCATCGACATAGCTACAGAGGGGCCCTTGTTGCGCAGACCCAGGAGCTTTTTACGGGAGAAGCAGTAGACCTTTGACGGCTCGAGCGCGGTCACCGTGGCCGCGCGTGGACCGGGATCGAGGACGGCCAGTTCACCGACCACGTCCCCGGGACCGAGGCTGCCCAGCACGGTCCGTCGTTTCTTGTCGTCGATGATGGATACCGCCAGGAGGCCGCGGGTCACCACGGCCATTATCTCTCCTGCCTGTCCCTGCCGAAAGAGCACCTGGCCGGTATGCAGGATCCCGGGCTCCATCACCTTCACCAGGCCCTCGAAGTGCGACTCTTTGAGGGAGCTCAGCACCGGGCCCTTCCGCAGCGTGGCCAGGGGCTCGTTGTATCGCTTCATTCACCTCCTCCGGTTGGTGCGATGATAGTCTTGCACCGGGTCAAGGATCAACTGCGGCGCCTCCTGATCTCGTGGTAGTCTCATATCCGGAATACCAAACGGGAGAGCGCCCATGCGAAGCTGTGCAACATTCGTCATCCTCCTTCTGGTCGCCATCGCCTGCGGTGGCGGTGACGACGACGGCGGCGGCGAGGACATCTATGGTGCGGACTTCACCGCGGATCAAGCCGGCGAGCCCGCGGGCCCTTGGTGGCGTCCGGCGCCGGGGATTTCGTGGCAGTGGCAGCTCTCGGGGGACCTGAACCTCTCCTACGACGTGGACATGTACGACGTCGATCTCTTCGAGACCGACGACGTGACCATAGCGGCGCTTCAGGCAGAGGGCCGCATCGTGATCTGCTACTTCAGCGCGGGGAGCTGGGAGGACTGGCGCCCCGACGCGGCTGACTTCCCCGATGCGGTCCTCGGCGACACCCTCGACGGCTACCCCGACGAGCGTTGGCTGGACATCAGGGCCCTGGACGCCCTCGCACCGATCCTCGAGGTCCGCCTCGACATGGCCCTGGCCAAGGGCTGCGACGGGGTGGAGCCGGACAACGTGGACGGGTACCAGAACGGCACAGGCTTCCCTCTGAAGGGCGCGGACCAGGTAGCGTTCAACCGTTGGTTAGCCAAGGCCGCGCACGCCCGCAACCTCTCCGTAGGCCTCAAGAACGATCTCGGCCAGATCCCCGCCCTCGTCGATTTCTTCGACTGGGCCCTCAACGAGCAATGCTTCCAGTACGACGAATGCGACGCCCTCGTCCCCTTCATCCAGGCCGGCAAGGCCGTCTTCGGCGTCGAGTACGAGCTCGACGCCGCCGACTTCTGCGACAAGGCCAACGCCATGGACTTCGACTGGTTGGCAATGACCTACGACCTCGACGGCGGCCGGGAGTCCTGCCGGTAGTCATCCCGAGCAACCGAGCAAAGCGAGGGCGTCGAGGGACCTCAGGCAGATCTCTCGGGCACCTCCTCCATCAGAGCCGGTTGGCCCTACTACGCTCTGCGAGCTTCGAAGGGTTTTCAACCAGCTCCCGGTTTTGTTTAGGTCGTGGCTGCTCAGGATTGAGCTCGCTTGATCTCTGCGAGCAACTCGCTGCGGTCGAAGTAGACCTCGTTGCGCATGATCAACCCGTCGTCGTCGAGCTGCACGAAGCAGACGCCTATGCAGACCACGGTGCGCTCCGCCATTGGGATCTCCGCCCGCCACTTGTTCAGGAAGCCGTCCTCCATCGGGAAGGCCTCGATCTGGATCCAGGTCCAGTCGGGGTACCGCGCCAGCAGCACACTGAAGTAGGTGAGCAGCGCATCCTTGCCGCGGATCCCCTCGGGGATCTGGGGATCGAGGTAGAGCGCGTCGTCGGAGTAGAACGCGGCCAGCCGCTCCGGGTTGTTTCCGGTCCAGGCAGGCAACCACCGCGCGGCGAACTCCCTGGCCTGCTCCTTGGTCATCATGGGTGGTCTCTCTTCGTAGTGGGGTCGCCCCATGTCCAGATGGCGAAGGCTGTAGCTGGGATCGGGCCCGGGAGGAGGCTGTCTTCTGTGATGTCCGGGGCGGGGAAGGAGGCGATGGCGGTCGTGGCGGGGGTGCTGGCGAGGAGGGGGGAGAGGTCGAGGTCGTCGGTGAGGGGGGCGTCGCCGAAGTGGACCAGGACGAGGGCGCCCTTCTTGGTGGTGCCGCGTCGGTAGACCAGGAGATGGCCTGCGAACTCCGGCGCGTCGAGGGGGATGAAGTCCCCGGTACGAAAGAAACCGGCCTCGTGGCGGAGGGCGATGAGGCCTCGGTACAGGGACAGGAGGGAGCCGTCGACGCCCTCCTGGGCCGCGACGTTGGCCGTCTCCCAGCCCGGGGCGGGGGCCAGCCATGGGGTCCCGTCGGTGAAGCCGAGGCCAGGCTCGTCGGTCCAGGGCATCGGCGTGCGGGAGCTGTCCCTATGATCCACCACGATGTCCGCGCCGTTGGTCACCCCCACCTCGTCGCCGTAATAGATGAACGGTGTCCCGGGGAGGGTCAGGAGGAG
>CAZNWW010000008.1:0-16660 GCA_964576155.1 uncultured Myxococcales bacterium
AGTATTTGGATTTGTTTAATTTTTGTTTGGAGTGGTTTTTGATAGAATATGATTTGTTGTAGAATAACCTCCTGACCGGTCCGGCCAGGAGGGAATCCTTGGACCCGAACGACCAGCAGTCGATCCTCACAGCACTCAGCGGCCTCGCCGTGGCCGAACTCGAGCGTCTCGTGGAGTACCACGACTACCAGTACTGGGTGCTGGACCGGCCGGTGATCGACGACGAGGCCTTCGACCTGCTGGTGCGGCGCCTCGAGGATCTGGCGCCGGGCTCCGAGGTCCTGGAACGCGTGGGGGGGAACCGGGCGGATCCCACTCTTGGCGATAAAGTCGAGCACGCCCGCCCGATGCTCTCCCTGGACAAATGCTACACCGCCGCGGAGTTCGGACAGTGGCTGGACCTGCTGCGGGGCCTCCTGCCGGAGTGGAGTCCGGCTGTCGGTGCGTGGAAGATGATGCTCACCCCGAAGATCGACGGTGTGGCCGCTTCCTTGCGCTACGACAACGATGGACGTCTGATCCTGGCCGCGACCCGGGGCAACGGGCGGGTGGGGGAAGACTTCACCGTCAACGCCCGGCTGATCCCTGACATCCCCTGGCAGGTGGCCGTGCCTGGCCTCGAGGTGCGGGGCGAGGTCTACATGCGGCGATCGGTGTTCGCCGAAAAATATGCCGAGCAGTTCGCCAACCCTCGGAACCTCACCGCCGGGACCCTCAAGCAGAAGGAATCTTCCCGGGACCAGATCCTCGACCTCTCATTCTTCGCCTACGATGCGCTCGGGCTGGACGCAGAACGGGAGGACGAAAAGTACGAACAGCTTGCGGCGCTCGGGTTTTCGCCGCCAGAGCCACGCAGCGTCGAAGTGGCAGAGAGGGTCTCTGAGGCCTTTGAGGAGCTGCTGGCCGCGCGGGTGGGCTGGGACTTTGATGTAGACGGCGTTGTGGTCAAGGTAATGGACATCTCCCGCCACGGGCCCCTCGGCGCCACCGCGCATCACCCACGGAACGCGATCGCCTTCAAGTTCCAGGGCGATACGGGCTTCTCGGTGCTCCGCGAGGTTCACTGGAATGTCTCCCGCACCGGCCGGATCACCCCAGTCTCCATTGTGGACCCGGTGTTTCTGTCCGGCGCGAACGTCTCCCGGTGCAGCCTCCACAACATCGGGATCTTCCGGGCCCACGGCCTCCGCGTCGGGGACCGGGTCCAGGTGACCCGCCGTGGCGGCGTGATTCCCAACCTCGAGGCGAGCCTGGGAGGCGGCGACGAAGTCGTCGAGATCCCCCGCCTCTGTCCCTCCTGCGATCGGGAGACCCTGCTCCTGGCCCCTCAACTCTTCGTTGGTGGGGTCCGTCTGTCGCGCTGGGGCACATCGGAGGATGCGCTCGTCATCGCGGATGACCGTCTGGATATCTGGAAGCCCGAGCTTCTCGCCAATATCCACAGCGCGACCAATCGGGTCGCTCGTCGCTCTCCCAACTCTGACAAAGGCGAGGTTTTCCACGGCGGGGATCGCCAGTACAAGGAGGCCCTCACCTGGAAGATTCGCGGAGACCTTGAGGGTGAGCAGCGGGTGAAGGACGCGTTGCGGCCGTTGCCCAGCGTGGCGTCCCCGGGCGCGCAGCTCGGTGCGGTGCTGGTCTACGACCCGTCGTCCCCCGCATCCCACCAGGCCCTGGCCGCCGCGATGGATCTCCTGCGGGACCGGTCCCTGCGCCTCTGGGTGCTGCCGGTCCCGGATGGGCATCTGCTGGACGACGCAGCATCTCGCGAGTGGGACGTGCTCTTGGAGGCATCGAACGCAGGGTCTGTCTGGGCGGTCCTTCGGGAGGCAGCCGGGCTTGCGTCCTTCCCCAAGGCCTGGGAGGTGCGGACGGGCCGGATCCACGAGGTTCCAACAGCGGATCTCGTAGCGCTGGCCGCGGATCTGAGCGACGACGTGCTGGTCTGCTCCGGGCCCGCCGCGTGCAAGGACGCTATCATCGGGCAGCTCCTCCACTTCGCCCGGGGCCTCGGCGTCGAGGGCTTCGGACCGAAGCACCTGGAGACCCTCTTCGACCAGGGCCTCCTTCGGGACTTGCCGGATCTGTTCCGGCTACGGGTCGAGAATCTGGTGCCCCTGGATCGCATGGGAGAGCTCCTGGCAAACAAGCTGGTGGAGGAGATCCAGGGTGCCCGGATCCAGCCCCTGAGTCGCTTTCTGGCCGCGCTGGGCGTGGACGAGTTGGCTACTGTGGTGTCGGAGCTCCTGGAGCGGGAGGTGGGAGATCTGCACCGGGTCCTAACGCTCACCGAGGCGGAGCTCGGCGCGTATCCCCAGGTGAACTTCACCATCGCGTACCAGGTGCTCTCCGGCCTCCGCCGCCTGCGGCCGGTGATCGACGAGCTCCTGGAGTTCATCACTATCGAGGCGCCGACGCCGGCTGTCGAGACAAGCGGCGCCTTCGCAGGGCAGAGCTTCGTCTTCACCGGGAAGATGGCCACCATGGATCGTAAATCTGCGCAGGCCCGGGTGAAGGCCCTCGGCGGCGCGACGCCGTCCCAGGTGATCAAGGATCTGGACTACCTGGTGGTCGGCGACGACGGCTCACCACTCTTCGGCCAGGGCAGAAAGGGTTCGAAGCTGATCAAGGCGGAGAAGTACAACGCGTCCGGCGGGGACATCGAGATCATCTCAGAGACACGGTTCAATGAGATGCTGGAAGAGGCAAAGCCCTGATCCCAGACGTGAGCGTGCGAACGTCAGGCGGCCGCTGGTCTCTTGAAGTAGAACTTCCGATACTCATACGCCTGCACCAGCTCCCAGCCCTCTGCGCCGAGGCGGTTGAAGGCCTCCTCGAGCTCTTTTCGGGTTAGGCCGTCGAGGGCCTCGAAGGGCTCTCCCGAGCGGCAGAAGCAGTACTGCTTGTCCTCACTGGCGGAGAAGCCCCTGGGCAGCTCCCAGTCCACCACCAGATACTCCCATCCCACCTGCACCTCCCGGTTCGGTTCCAGGGAAACGCTACCAAGGGTTGCGGTCCATTTCAACCGAATTTCTCCTTGAAAACCAAGTGCCATGCCATCAGACTTGAATGTCGAACGAGGAAGGTTTTGTAGGAAAACAAGAGTCAGGACGGAGGAGGAATCCCATGGACGAGCGGTACGTCGTGGACGAGTCGAAGGTCTGGTTCAGGCAAGAGTCCGGCTGGCCAGACGAAGTCCCGAAGAACCTCGAGTTTCCCAAGATGACCCTCGGGGAGATGCTCGACGATTCTGTCCGGAAGTATGGCCCCAAGCCTGCGATGTGGTTCCTCGAGCAGTGGATGACCTACGGTGAGTTGGGGCGCAACGTGGACGCGCTGGCCACCGCGCTCCACAACCTGGGGATCCGCAAAGGTGACGTGGTCTCCCTCCTGTTGCCCAACAGCTTCCAGTACGTGATCAGCTACTACGCGTGCATGAAGCTGGGCGCGATCGTGAGCGGCATCAACCCTACGTACAAGCCCGGGGAGGCCCTCCATCAGATCAAGACCGTAGGTGCGCGGGCCCTGATCGTCCTGGACGCGCTCTACCCGCAGATCATCCAGCCCGTGGAGAAGGAGGCCGGCTTCGAGTTGGTCATCTCCGCAAACATCGGAGACTTCCTGCCGGCGGTGAAACGGGTCCTCGGGAAGCTCCTGAAAAAAATCCCCTCGGGCGCGATGCCTGCGAGCGCGCACAGCCTGAATACTCTGCTCAAGACCCCCCCCGCTCCACCGAAAGTGGAGTTCGACCCCGAGGAGGACACAGCGGTCTACATCATGACCGGCGGGACCACCGGAGTGCCCAAGGCCGCGGTACTTACCCACTTCAACTGCGTCTCCAACGTGCTCCAGTGCCGGGCCTGGCTCTACAAAGCGAAGCCCGGCGCCGCCCAGATCTCCATCCTGCCGTTCTTCCACTCCTTCGGGATGACCGCGGTGATGAACGTAGGTCTCTCCATCGGGGCCTGGCTCATGCTCTTCCCCAAGCCACCATCCATGGAGGAACTCTCCCACCGCATCGAGACCATCGGGCCGTCCGAGGCCACGTTCTTCTGCGGCGCGGAGGTCCTGTTCCAGAAGATGGCGGACTACCTGGAGGCCAACCCGGGCAAGCACAAGATCGACAACAAGCTCACCATGTGCATCTCCGGCGCGGGTCCCCTCCACCGGCACGTCCTGGAGAAGTTCGAGCGGATCACCAACGGGCGCCTCGGCGAGGGTTATGGTCTGACCGAGTCCACTCCCGTGGTGAGCGCTTGCCCGTTCTATGGGAACCGCAAGGTGGGCACAATCGGCCTGCCCTTCCCTGGCACCGAGTGGAAGATCATGGACATGGAGACCACCACCCGGGAGCTCCCGCCCGGTGAGACCAACATCGGTGAGATCTGCCTGGCGGGACCCCAGGTGATGAAGGGCTACCTCAACCGCGACGACGAGACCGTGAACACGATCAAGGAGTTCCCCGACGGGAAGCTCTATCTGCTCACCGGCGATCTCGGCTTCATGGACGAGACCGGCCAGATCGTGATCCGCGACCGGAAGAAGCAGTTGATCAAGTACAAGGGATACTCGGTCTACCCCAAGGAGGTGGAGGAGCTGGTCGCTGTGCATCCGAAGATCTACGAGGTAGCGGTCCACGGCCTGCCGGATCGGGAGTCCAACGAGGTGATCAAGGCCTGGTGCGTCCTCGAGGACGGGGGCAAGGACAACATCACCGAAGCCGAGCTCCTGACCTGGTGCAAGGAGAACATGACCCACTACAAGGTCCCGCGCCACATCGAGTTCATCGACGAGCTTCCCAAGACAGCGGTGGGCAAGGTCTTGCGCCGCGAGTTGGCCGAGGCCGACCCCATCTACAAGTCCTTCCACGCAGCCGAGGAATGAACGACCCGAACGCGATCAGCGCCCTGCGGGACCGGATCTCAGGTGCGATCCGCGTCGATGAACCCCTGGCGAAACACACCACCTTCTGCATCGGCGGTCCGGCCGACCTCCTGGCTTTGCCCGAGTCAGTGGACGATGTTCGGTTCGTCATGGACTGGTGCCTCGCGCAGGAGGTCCCCTTGTTTCTCCTCGGCGGTGGCTCGAACGTGTTGCCCCTGGACGAAGGGGTGAGGGGCCTGGTCCTTTGCACCCGTCCGGGGCTTGGGGTGCTCCGAGAGGAGGGGGGTGAGATCATTGCAGGAGCCGGGGTCGAGGATTCGGTCCTCGCGGGGTTTGCCCGGGACCGGGGCTGGACCGGTTTCGAGTGGATCGACGATCTGCCGGGCACCGTGGGCGGCGCGGTGTTCATGAACGCGGGCAACAACGACGGTGAGATGGCCGCCAACACGATCTCCGTGAGCTGGCTGGATCGGGAGGGGACCCTCAACACAGCAGGGCCGGATGACCTGGCCTACGACTATCGCAGGAGTCGCTTCCAGGCGGACCCTGGCTGCGTGGTCGAGGCGCGTCTCCGGCCCCTGGGCGAGGCTTCACCTGTTGCGATCACCGAGCGTATGGACGGCATCCGGGCTACACGAAAACGGAAATTCCCCCCGGAGACCATGTGCGCCGGGAGCGTCTTCAAGCGCCCCCCGGGGGACTACGCCGGGCGCCTCATCGAGGCCGCGGGTTGCGGCGGCATGCAGACCGGGGCTGCGAAGGTCTCCGAGAAGCACAAGGGCTTCATCGTCAACACCGGCGGCGCAACCTCCGGGGATGTCATGGCGCTCATGGATCGTGTCCGGACGCGTGTGAAAGACAAGTTCGGCGTGGAGCTTCAGCGAGAAGTGGAGATCTTCGGTACCCGGCGCTTCCTCTAACCCGTCGCCATAGCCTGGAGATCCGCCATCTTGGCCCGCAGCTGACGCATCGCCCGCTCCTCGATCTGTCGGATCCGCTCCTTCGAGACACCGAAGTGCTCGCCGAGCTCCTTGAGGGTGCGGGGGTCCTCGTTGAGGTGTCGCTGCATGACGATGGTCTTCTCTCGATCTGCCAGCTCCGCCACTGCGTCGGCGAGATGACCACTCAGGATCTGCCGTAGCTCCTCGTCGGCCACCGCGGCCTCCACGTCGGTGCGCCCCCTGTCCAGGGGTAACCGATCCATGAGGGTATAGCTGTCGTTGTCGCCGGTGCCCGTGGGCGCATCCAGGGATGCGTCCCTGTTGGAGAGCCGCTGCTGCATGTCCAGCACGTCCTTCACCGTCCCACCGACCTCATTGGCGAGCAGCTTCGTCCGCTCCTCCTCGGTGTCGGCCTTGATGAGACGCTCGAGGCGCTTCTGGGTGCTCTGGAGGTTGTTGAAGAGACGGCGCTGGAGCTGCGTCGTGCCGATCTTCACCAGGCTCCAGTTCTTGAGAATGAACTCCTGGATGTGGGCCCGGATCCACCAGACGCCGTAGGAGATCAGACGGAAACCACGGTTCGGATCGAATCGCTGCACGGCTTTGAGCAGGCCCATGTTGCCCTCCTGGACGAGGTCCATGAGGGGGAAGCCGTAGTTCTTGTAGTCCAGGGCAACCTTGATCACGAAGCGGAGGTTCGCCTCCACGAGGCGATCCGCATAGCGCCCGTTCCCGGTCTCCTGGAAGCGAGTGGCGATTTCGATCTCCTCTTCCGCAGAGAGGAGGGGGACTCGGCTGACATCCTTATAATATATCGATATAGTAGATGTGTCGGCTCCGGAACGAGATTGCAGGAGTGGAGACTTCATATCATCCTCCGGGTTTGGTAAAGACATCTGAACCTATAAAACTAAGTTAGCGGTGCGGTCATGGCCTGTCAACAGAAAAAGACATGCGGTGTCTGATTTGTTTCCGCGCGTGGTTATTACTGACCAATATTTGCTCAAGCCCGTGGCTTTCCTATCATCCAAGGTGATGTTCTTCATGAACGAGCCACGGTCTTCGGCGATCGTTATGGTCATCTTTCTCATCGGCTGCTTCTCTGCTCGGGAGGGGGGGAGCGACGGCGCCTCCTCCGTCCTCGACATCGCTGTAGCGGTTGCACCTGATGTCCTCCCTGTAGCGGTTGCACCTGATGTCCTCCCTGCGGCGGAAGTGGGCGCCGAGTCGTCCACTCCAGCGGACGTAGCGGCCCTCACAGATGGGAAGCCCCGCCCGAGGACTCCGCGCAGAGAGACCCCCGGGTTCACCAGGCGAATGGACCGCCGTGGCGTCGAGGTCGAGCCATGGACCCTTCCCATGCCCGTGATTGGTCGGATTCACCCTGCACTTCCTTTCACGGATCCTGGATCAATCTCCGTAGGGACCGTTACTGTCGGCCACTTGGTTCGGGGGAAGGAGTTGCCGCTCAGCGGTCCTCATCACGCGGTCCTGGCGGAGCATGCGGCCCGGGGCACCCGCAGGGGAACCGATGAGTTGATCGGCGGGATCCTGGACGCCGCCGGGGACGTCGCCGCAGTGCACCCGACCGCGGTGGCCGGCATCGGGAACATCGCCCGAGGGGGCGGCGGGCGCCTGCCCTGGAGCATCTCTCACAAGGCCGGACGCGACGCGGACATCGGCTTCTACCTGGTGGACGGGCAGGGGAGGGATGTACTGCCGGATACCCTCCTTCAGCTCGCCCCGCCGGACGGCACCGTCACATGGGCCGGGCAGGAGCTCCGCTTCGACGTGTCACGGAACTACCTCCTCCTCGAGTCCCTCGTCCTCTCCGATCGGATCTCGATCCAGTACGTGTTCTGCGCGGACTTCCTGGTGAAGAAGCTCCGGGCCGAGGCTGCACATCGTGGCGCCCCCAAACTGGTGCGCAAAGCCCTCGAGACCTTTGTTCGCCAGCCCCGGGGTACCCTGCCCCACGACGATCACTTTCATGTACGGATCCGATGCAGCTCGGAGGATCGCCTCGAGGGCTGCCGTGATATCGTGGGCGGCCACGAGGTTGTGCCCGACGATCCGGCCTGGCGTGATCGAGTGTCAGCCCTCGAGGAGTTGTTGTACGCCGAGGACATCTCGACTCGTCGGGACGCTGCGCGGGCCCTGGGTCTCCTCAAGGCGGTTCGATCCCGTTCCGCCTTGGAGGCTCGGTTGAGTGATCCGGAGCCCACAGTCCGTCGGGCCGTGTTCGAAGCCTTGGCGGTGTTATGGAAGCGTCCGCCGGTGGAGATGATCGGGGACGTGGTGCGGTCCTCCGATGATCCGGTGATGGTGGAGATCGGGCTCCGACTCCTGCGCACCGGCGGACGTCGATCCCGCAGTTTGGTTCAGGATCTCTTGGAGGATCCCCGGGCGCTCCCAGACCCCCGCCGCTTCCTCGACGGGGAACTCGTGGTGCGCAGGGAGGCCGCCGAGGTGGCGGGTTGGCTTGCGGACGGGCGCTTGTTCCTGCCGCTGGTGGCACTCGTCGCTGACCCGGATCCCGGGGTCGCCCGTGCCGCTGACTGGGCTCTGCGTCTCACAACGAACCACGCGGTCCGCGGAGCCGACGGCAGCGAGATCACCGACGGTGCGGCCCTGGCCGCGGCCTGGGTTTCCTGGCGGAGGCACGCTGGCGGCAAGCGGGCCCGCTGGCTCCGGGACGGGTTCGATGCCGTGGGTGTGGATGTCCGGCGCAAGACCCCCAGAACCGCGAAGGCCCTTTTGGGCTTCATCGTCTCAGAGGAGTCATACCTCTCCTTCAACGCGCAGCGGATTCTAGCGGACTGGTGCCCGGGCCGAGGGCCCGGACCGGGACTGCAGAATCGGTGGTGGATTCGGCGGATGTGGAAGCGGGGGCTGAAGCGGTGTTTCCGCTAAAGGGCTGCTTTACTCAGGCTTGTTGTCCAGGGGACGCCGGATCTTCACGATTGAGCCGTCCTCGCCCTTGGTGATTGACAGGACCGACACCGTGTCGCCGTGGAGCACCGTGATGTTCCAGATGTCTCCCTTGACCACGTGGGAGAGGCCCAGGATCTTCCCGCCGGCCAGGACCTCGCCGGTCTGGTGGGCCTGGAGGAAACGGGTCACGATGTCCTGCCCCCGGGTCTTGGTCTCCAGCCGCAAGGCATCCCGCTTGGCGAGGTCCTTGTCCAGACGGTGACCCTCTACCTTGAATCCCGCGGCCTCGAAGGACGCCTTGCCCTTGTTGAACCGGGTCGGTGCGTCACCCGCGAAAGCGGTGGCGGTGAAAGCCAGCATCAGTACTGCACTCAGAATCGTCGTCGAAAGCTTCATGTTCTCCTCCCAATGTTTGTCAAAATCGTTGGTCTGCCATCCAACACTCGGCCTCAGACGGCCTGAGCGCAGAATATTCAAAGGTGCCACAATACAATCTCATTTGTTCTCGCCGAAGGTCCGCGCGAAGATCCGTCTCGTGTCGGACTCGACCCTGGGCGCCAGGAACTTCCCGCCCAGGCCCTTGAGTTCCACCGTCAGGGAGACCTCGTTCTCACTGACGAGGAATTCTGCGCTGAACATCTTACCCTTGGTGATCCCATGGGTGCCGTCCTCGTTCCAGATCGTCTCGCCGATCAACCTGGAGAGCTTCTGCTGCATCCGCGCCATGAGGGCCTTGGACTTCTCCTTGGCCTCATCTAGGCCGAGGGTGTGGGCCTGACTCACGGTGACTGTCGCCATCAGGGTGCTCCTTGTTGGTTGTGTCCTCGAAGGGACATGGTCGTTCTCCGACTGGAGTTTAGGCCTGCCTCGGCGCCCCTGTCAAATGGCGTCGGGTCGGAGTCACTTCTTGATGCGCGCTGTCTCGGGCGTAGAATGGGGCCAGTCCGTCGTCCCGGGAGAGGATATAATGTTGCGTATCCCGTGCTTTCTGCTGCTCCAGACCCTCCTCCTTGCGATACTCCTCGGCTTGTCCGGCCCGGTCTTCGCCAAGGGCGCCCAGGGGAAGAAGGATTGCAAGTATAGCCCCCCCAGGGTCCCCCCCGGGCCGGTAGGACCCCTCCTCAGGGCGGTATCCATCCTGCCGGCGGTCCATGGCCTGCCCAAGGGGACGGATCAGATCGCCTTGTCGGCGTTGGTCGCCCTGGACGACAAGAACATCGTCCTCCTGGATGGGATCGAGGCCCGGAAGAAGGGGAAGCGGTGGGTCTGGGACGCGGTCCGGGCCACCGCGGACGGTGGCCGGCGGCGGCGGGACGAGCTGCGCAAGGTCGGCGTTCGCCCCCATAAATGCCCCGAGAGCCCGGACAAGTGGCTGGAGAAGATCTACAGGAGTGTTCGTTCGAAGAAGTGGGACGAGGTGCTCCTCCCGTCCACCTACAAACGGAACCCCAAGGCCCACTCGCTGGTGGACGACATCGAGGCGGACATGAAGGTCTGCGGGAAAACCCGCTACGTGGACATCCTCAAGCACAAGCTTCCCGACGTCGGCACGATCTCCCCGGAGGTCTGGTTCGTCATGGTGTCGTACCAGGTCACAGGGAAGTCCGGACAGCAGGTGGAGTTGGCTGTGGTGCCTGTCGATGGCGGTTGGCGGGTAGCGCACCTGCGGGTGATCTGCACAAAGTGACGTGCACCGCTGGCTTCGCCAGCTAGGACAGATCGTAGGGGAGAAATCCGTCTACTCGGACGCCCTCGGGGGTGACGGTACAACCGATGGGGCGAACCGCCACTCCGAGATCGTGGACCTCGCGGAGAGCCCTCGCGTATTCCGGATCGATTGCGTGCGCGGGCGCGAAGCGACGCCCGTCCGCGCGTTGGATCACATAGATCATCATCGCGCGATCCCCCTGCTCGACCTTGGCGGCCAGCTCTCGGAGGTGCTTGAGGCCCCGCGTTGTGACTGCATCAGGGAAGCGGGCGACGTCATCCTCCACGAGGGTGACGTTCTTCACCTCGATCCAGGTCCTGCGGTCTTCGTCCTCCACCAGGAGATCGGCGCGGCTCCCCGGGGCGATCATTACCTCCCGGCGAACTCTGGGAGCATCGCCCAGCTCCGGCAGCAGGCCCGCGGCGACCACATCCGCGGCGAGCCGGTTCGGGAGGCTGGTGTCGATGCCCACCCAGGCCGGACCCGCGTCGATGGCCTCCCAGGACAAGCGGTACTTCCTCGCGTCGTTGCTGGAATCCCACAGGACCGCGCGGCCGCCGGGGACCAGGCAGCCCGTCATGGAGCCAGTGTTGGCGCAATGCGCGGCGAACTCGGTGCCGTCGTCGCCGCGGAACTCCGCCACGAAACGGTTACGGCGGCGGAGGAAGGTCGCAAGGATTCGGGGCTCAGGGAAGGGGATGAAGACGTCCATGGGGGCAATGTAGCAACCCCCGAGCCGGGTTTCCATCCCGGGGATGCGCCGAGGCCACCTAAGGCTGGGGGAGGGTGAGGTTCGCCGGCCACTGGTTCAGGTAGACCAGGTTCCAACCTGCAGGATGATCGGTCGGGACCGTGGTCTCCGCGCCCGGGTTCCGGGCGACGATCTGAAGCGCATCCGTGCCGGCCTCGGTGGAGCTCTGGACTCGAGACATCGCCGGAGTGGTCCGGTACCCGATCCATAAGCCCGGGTCGCCGCCGCAGACAGACCATTGATCCGGTACATCGAGGAAGTGAATCTGCGCGGGTACGATGCCGCCGTTGTATGACACCAGCATGTCCTCGACGGGGAGGAGCGCGGGGACGGGATCAAAGGACACACCGATGCGCGCTTCGACCGACGCGCCCGGAGGAAGCAGGAATCCGTTCTCGGACCACTCCAGGATTCCGTCGGGGTCGAGGATGTCTACGGTCACCGGGGTTTCGATGGCCGGCGCGATGTCCGCCGACAAGATCACTGGGGCCTCGCAGGATCCGGCCATGGTGTCCACCTCGTCCCAGTCCCCCTCGGCCTGGAGGCAAGCCCCCTGGAGGCATGCTCCGAAGGTCTCTGTGTAGCCGAGGTACCCCCGCTGCTGGATCCACATCAGCTTCTGGATGGGGACGTCGGTGACCTCCAGCACCACCGGGATTGTGGTGGGATTCGTCAGGACGAATTGGCCGGCCTCGACGTCGGGATCTCCGGCCACCATGTCCAGGGCCTGCGCGGGGGCTTCGAGGTACACTGCCAGGTCCGACGGGACGGCGTCCTCGATGGCCTGGATCGTGGGATCCGCATGGCTGGTCCAGTGGAACAGGACCGGCGGGGGGAGGATCGTTATATCGAGTTCGAGATCGAGGACGCCGGTGTTTCCGCCGGCGTCGGTCGCCGTGATCACCAGCCGGTCCGGGATCGATTCCTCGGAGAAGTCCGCCTCCTCGGGGGGAACTCCGAACATCCCCTCCGCGCTGAAGAGGATCACTCCACCGTACAGGAGGTGCCCGTCGCCGATGGCCTGCGGGTTGATGGGGTCATCGTATTCGTCGGCTTGGAGGACCTCGGTTCCGCGGTAGAAGGTCCAGGAGAAGGTCAACGTGCAGGGCGCCGTGTCCTGCAGCGGGCAGGTGTCCTCGATCCCCAGACCGATATTGGGCAGGTTGTTGAGCTCGAAGTCGTCCGGGCCATCGTACCCCAGCCGAGAGGCCAGCTTGACGATGGGCGGGCAGGCGCCGACGCATGTGTCGCTGCTCAGCTCCACCCAGGGGCCCGGGCAGTTGTAGACCAGATCGCCGTCGTCGTCGAGGGTCACGGTGCAGCCGGTCTCGTCCTGGAACTCGCTCCAGACCGGCTCGATCACTGGTGGCGTCAGATCCATCTGCACGACTACCGCGTGGTCCCCCTCGTTTCCGACCGCGTCCTGTGCCATGAGCTCAACCAACAGGGTCGGAGCAGGGGGGATGTCTACGACGGGCTTTCCGCTGATCCGGTAGATCTTCGTCCCCTCGGGGACATCGTCGGAGAGCTCCTCGGTGACCGTCCAGATTCCCTGCGAAACGACCACCAGATCTGCGACGCCGGATTGTCCGTCGGACACGGAGACGAGGAACGAGACCGTGGACACGGAGCCGAGGGGGGAGGCGGGGACCTCCGTGTCGAAGAGCGGCGGCTCGTCGTCGTAAGACAGCGCCACGGATTCGATCCGCATGTTTCCGATCGGATCCACGGCGCGCACTGTGAGATCGAAGGACGGCCCGGCGTCTGGCAGCGCGAAGTTGAGCTTGATCCCGTCTGCGATGGCCTGGGTGGACGAAGGGGTGACCACAGCGTCGTCCAGAGCGGTCGCTTCCCACTCCTCCACCCCGGACGGGTCGGTGATCTCGACCACCAGGGTGGTCAGCTTCGGGCCCCACCAGCTGAAGTAGTCGTGGGGGCCGAAGGAGATCGTCGGCGGCTCCTTGTCTTTACAGAGCCAGACATCGACCGTCGCCTCGTTCCCGGCCGCGTCCACCGCGGATACGGTGGTCATCGAGGCGGCGCCGTTTGGTGCGGGGCAGGTCCAGAGGTCGTCCACCGCGTTGGTGCAACCACCGGCTCCGCTCGTGACCGAGGCGACGGCGCTCTCGTGGTCGGTGATTGCCAGCTCCAGGACGTCGGGCCAGGCCGGCACGCACGCGTCCTGATCCGGCACGGTCACGGAGATCTCCGGAGCGTGGCTGTCCAGGACGAGGCTCCGCTCGATGCTCGTTTCGTTGCCTTGCGTGTCCGTGCCCGAGAACAGGAACGTGCGCGCTCCCTGGATCTCGAAGACAGCGGGGTCGACCGCCAGACTCCGCGTATCCGGGGTCGGCGCGTCGTCCGCGAGCAGGGGCCCCGGCGCCGCGGTGCCGTCGAAGGAGATCGACACGGGACCGTATGGATCCGCACCCGTCACCGTGAGGGTGAATGGTGCAGAGAGGTAAGCACCCCCCTCCGGGCTGTCCTCGGTGAAGGCCAGGATCGGCGGGATCGGGTCGAAGCGGGTGGGCGGTGGCTCCTGCGGGTAGAGGGGGCCGTCGTCCATGCTCACCACGTCGTAGTAGTCCCCCGGGCCGGCGATCTCGTCCGGCGTGATCCCGCTCAGGTTTCTCTCATCGAGCAGGAACGCATGGGTGGCCGCGGCCAGCGCGTAGCGTGTCGTGTCGGCGTCGATCACGGGGATTCCGGGCGGCGCAACCAGAGGCGACGGTCCGGCGGTTTTGAACTCGATCCCGTCAAAGATCCCATCGGAGAGGTCGCGGCAGAGCAAGTCTACCAACTCCGCAGAGGTCCCCACCGGGCCGTCGCCGAGACGCACGAGCCCGGACAGGCCCGCAGCCGCGAGGCCGAGGGTCGTCGATGGGTTGGGGTATGGCCAGGGGCCCAGGGAGAGATCCGATGGTCCGGTCGCAGGCAGGTCAAGCGCCTGTGTGACGGCCAGGTGATCCTGGAAACGGAGCTGGGCGAGGAGCATCGCCTCGGTCCAGCCGACGACCCCCGCTACCACGTGTCCCTGAGCATACGCGTCTGCGACGCAGCCGGCCATGGTCGTCCAGGCCGTGATGTGTACCACGGTCCCCTCTCGGATCGAGGCGGACTCCAGGTCCCCCAGGAGGCGCCTGTCCGTGCCGAGGGTCGCCGTCGCTCCGTCAGCCATCTCCGTGTACTTCGCAGCGGCACCGTCGGCGACCAGCCTCAGGGGTCGGTGTACCCGGTCCCCAGGGATCGCCACGGAGAAGATTCCGTCGTCGTCGGTGAGTCCGGTCGAGACCTCCCGCCAGGTTCCGTCCTCCTCGTTGACCATGGCGTGCACCATCGCGCCCGCCATGGGCGTGCCCAGCGCTACCCGTCCCTGGATCGTCAGGGCGTCGCCGAGCACGTCCTGCCCCGAGCCGTCATGGGGTCCCCCAGGGCTCCCTGCCTGATCCGATCCACACCCCGCCAATACCAACGCCGTAACAAGCAATCCAAGCAGCTTCATTCCAAGCTCTCCACACATCGACCGTTCCCTGCCCCCCCGTCGGGTCCAGGCCACGGTGCGTCCTGGGACGATCCGGCGACCACTACTAGGCCGTCGAGCCGATCCCCCCCCACGAGCGCCGCCATGCCCTCTGGCCCGGGGAGGCTCACCACGGCATCCGCAGGGAGCCCCGAGTGGCGATGCTCCCCCATTAATTCGAAGACCGCGCCAAATGAGGAAGCAGAATCTTCATAAAAGATCGAAAGGCATCGCCCGCTGGGGCAATCTCCAAGGAGTTGGAGCCCGTCCCCTTTCAGGAGCGACAAGACGCCTGGCGCAGTGGTGACGAGGGGTTCGAGTTCATTGACGTTCGTCGAGAGCGCATTGCCCCGTACCACGCGACCATCGCCGAGGCTGAAGATCACATCGCCGTTATCGCGGATGACCGGCGGCGTATGAAGCGTAGTAGTACCCAGATCGATCCGGTGGTAATGCTCGTTGAAGAGGTCGGCCGTCATGGGATCATCGGTCGGTACTGTGAGGCGCAGCAGGATCCCTGTGGCCGTGGTGAGCCAGAACATCCTGCCCCGATCCATCGCCAGGCCGGTGATCCCGCTCGCTGTGTCCTCGCTCGACCAGGGATCGGAGGCCACTCCGGTAGTGAGATCGTGGGCCGTGACGGTTCCGTCGGACCAAGCGACGATGAACCTGTCGTCGGGCTGCGAGATCGCCGGCGGCAACACGGGCGTACGATCCAGGGAGCCATCCAGGGGCCAGAGTGAGAGATCTCCATCGAGGCGGACCGGCCCCCGGCCGTTCGGGCCCCGCACCTGGACCACGGCCAAGCCGCCCTTGCAGACCGCGTAGCCGCCGTCGATGGTTCCGCCTGCGTCGAGGGTGCTCACGACCCCTTTGGGGCTGCGTGTCCAGAGCGACGCGCTGCGGCTGGCGTACACCTGCCCGTCCCCGTCCACCCGGACCACGGGGAGATCCCCGGAGCTCGGCCCGTCCAGCGTCTCCCGCCAGGCCTCGCCGCCGCCGGGTTCCATTGCCACCACAGAGAGCGTCGAACCCTCCTGCGCGGCCACCACGATCTCGCCGGCCGGCGTCCGAGCCGGTGCGGAGAGGGCCTCCGCCTCTTCCAGGAGGGTCGGGCGACAGTCCTGGTCCCCTTCCGGAATCACCGCGGGGTCCAGGTCGCAGCAGGGGCCTGTGCTCGCCGGGGATGAGCAGGGGGGCACGACCCAAGCCGGTACATCCCAGAAACAGCGCCCCGACCGGCAGATCTCATGGTCGGGACATTCATTGTTCGAGGAGCAGGTCTGCAAGGTGATCTCGTCGATGCACGAGGCCGATGCCAACAGGATCATGAATGCGTGGACAGCCACAGAAAAAGTTGGATTTCCAATCATGTGCTGATTCGAAGAGATTCTACTTTGTGTGTCAAGGGGAATTCCTTGACCTGATATGGATTCTACCGTAAGGTCTGCGCCTGAAATTTCCCGCGCCCGGGAATGCGGTGCAGGAAAATCCGTTGATGGTTGTTTAGGTGGTAACCAGGAGAAGGGGAACACCAATGAAGAAGATGCTTTGGATCATGATCGTGGCAGTCGCTCTGATGGCGGGCTGCGGAAACAAAGAGGCCGACGAGGCCACGAAGAAGGCCGACGAGGCCATGAAGGCCGCCGCGAAGGCCACCGCGGAGGCCAACAAGGCCGCCGCAGCCGCGAAGGCGCAGGCCGACAAGGCCGTCGCCGAGGCCGGCAAGGCCACCGAAGCGGCGAAGGCTCAGGCCGACAAGGCCGTAGCCGATGCAGCGAAGGCCGCCGAGGCTGCGAAGACCGAGACCGCCAAGGTCGCCGAGAAGGTCGAGGCCAAGACCGACGACAAGGCGGAGGCCAAGACTGACGACAAGGCGGAGGCCAAGACTGACGACAAGGCGGAGGCCAAGACTGACGACA
>CAZNWW010000008.1:16760-22839 GCA_964576155.1 uncultured Myxococcales bacterium
AGGCAGAGGCCAAGACCGACGACAAGGCAGAGGCCAAGGCTGACGACAAGGTCGAGGCCAAGACTGATGACAAGACCACCGAGACAGCGGACGCCGGCGGCGCGGTCAAGCTCCAGTTCTTCATCATGTCCCAATGCCCCTTCGGCGTACAGGTCATGGACGGGATCATCCCCGCGCTGAAGGAGCTGGGCTCGGCGGTTGACTTCAAGGTGGACTACATCGGGAAGGTCGAAGGCGACAAGCTCACCTCGATGCATGGCGACAACGAGGTCAAGGGCAACATGATCGAGCTCTGCGTGATCAAGCACGCGCCGGACAAGTGGATGGAGTTCTTCACCTGCGTGGACAAGAACTACCGCGAGCTCCCCGGCAACTGGAACGACTGCGCCAAGACCGCCGGCCTCTCTGAGGACCAGATCAAGGCGGCCGCCGGCTGCTACGAGGGCGACGAGGGCCAGGCCCTGATGAAGGCCTCCTTCGAGGCGGCCGAGAAGGCCGGCGCCCGGGGCAGCCCCACGATCCACCTGGAGGGTCAGCCCTACCGCGGCGGCCGCACCAAGCGCGACTTCATGGTTGCGGTATGCGACGCCACCAAGGGTGAGAAGCCCGAGGTCTGCGCCACGATTCCGCCGCCACTCAAGATCGCCATGACCGTCCTCGGTGACAAGCGCTGCACGGACCGAAAGTGCAACACCGCACCGATCGTCGGCAGCCTCAAGGGGATCTTCCCCGGACTCGAAGTGACCGAGTACGACTGGGCCGACGAGGCCGGCAAGAAGGTCTTCGAGGACTACGGCATCACCACGCTGCCCGCGTTCATCTTCGACGAGAAGGTCAAGGAGGCCTCCGGGCACAAGCGGATCGCCCGCTACCTCCAGCCCACCAAGATCGAGGGCTTCCTCAACCTCCAGATCGGGGCTGCTCACGATCCTACGGCCGAGATCTGCGACAACGGCGCGGACGACACCGGCAACGGCAAGACCGACTGCGACGACGACGCCTGCAAGGCGTCCATGGTCTGCCGCGATGAGATCAAGGGCAAGATCGACGTCTTCGTGATGTCCCAATGCCCCTTCGGCGTGAAGGCCCTCGACGCGATGAAGGAAGTCCTCGACGCGTTCAAGGGCGAGATCACCTTCGAGGTGCACTACATCGCCACGGAGCAGGGCGACGGCTTCAAGGCCCTCCACGGCCAGCCCGAGGTGGACGAGAACATCCGCGGACTCTGCGCTATCAGCCTCTACGGCGATGACTACAAGTACATGGACTACATCTGGTGCCGTGACGCCGACATCCGATCCGCGGAGTGGGCCGGCTGCGCCGAGAAGTCCGGCATGGACGTCGAGAAGATGAAGGCCTGCGCCGATGGCGACGAAGGCAAGAACTTCCTGCGCAAGGACATCAAGATCAGTCAGGCCCTCGGTTTCTCCGCCAGCCCCACCTGGCTTGCGAACAACAAGCACAAGTTCTCCGGCGTGGATCCCAAGACGATCCAGACCAACATCTGCAAGCACAACCCGGACCTCAAGGGTTGCAAAGCCGAGCTCTCCGGCCCCCAGCCCCGTAAGGGCGGCGGCAACAAGGGCGGCGGCAACAAGGGTGGCTCCTGCGGTTGATGCGCTTCCTCGTCCTCTCCCTCCTCCTCCTCACATCCAGCACAGCACAAGCGTTCCCCGAGGAGGAGTGGGAGAAGCTCCCACGTAAGATCGGCGTGATCATCGCGTTGGGCTTCGGCCACTCTGAGGAGGCCCGCCCCATGTGGCAGATGGCCCAGCGAGTAGGCCGGGCTGCGGAGGCATGGAAGCGCGGCAAGGCCAAGTACGTGATGTTCTGTGGGGGCTACACCTCGGGGCACGTGGCCGAGGCCGAAGAGATGAAGATCATGGCCATGGCTTTCGGGATTCCGGCGCGTCGGATCATCCTCGAGAACGGCTCGTTGAGCACCAAGGGGAACGCGCGCAACGCGCGGATGCTTCTCGAGCCGCGCCGGTTCCGATCCGCGATCCTCGTCACCCACGGGTCCCACCTGGGGCGGGCGAAGAAGACCTTCAAGAAGATGGAGGTGGTGCGCCGCCTCTACGGGCTCACTGCGGATGACTTCACCATGGACGACGATCCCTGGCCGAAGATCCCCAAGGAGATCCTGAGCAAGGACTTCGACGCGGTGATCGCCCACGGCGTTCGGACCAGCCTGTCGTTTCAGGGTGACACCGTGGTCCTGGACGAGCCCGGCCGGGCCCTGGCGTATTCCATCGCAGCCCTATGGCGGGGTGGGATGAACGACACCCCCTTCTTTCTCTGGTACAAGGCCTCCGGGGTCGGCCACATCACCCGCGCCGAGGCCCTGGGCATAGCGAGCATCGGCTTCGGCGTGCCGCGGCGCCTGCTCCACTACTCCGCGTCCCGGCGCTTCGGTACCGGAAACGTGGAGCTCTTCCCTACCTGCCGGAAGAACGGCTGGAAGACGGTCCTCCTGCTCCTGCCGCCGAAGAAGTTCAAGGACAAGGATCGCATCGTACGCCAGTACGAGGAGAACGGGATCAAGACCGTGGTGATGCCGACCTTCGAGATCCCGGAGAACGCGCCCCCGGGAAAAGACTGAGCTACTTCATGTCTGTGGGTTCGACGGCTTCCGCCGGGGTGGGGGCGGTCTCCCCCGCTGGAATGTCGTCTGAAGGCGCGACCATGTCGGCCTCCATGGCCTTCTGCCGGAAACGGGCTCCCTGCTTCTCCGCGGCCTCGAAGTCGGTGCCGGAGACGCATCCCTGAGCAATCATCTGCAGGGTGAGCTTCTCTGCGAGGGCCCAATCCTCGGCCTCTTCGGCCTCCTCGATGGCCTTGGCCAGGGCGGCGCAGACCGCTGCGGCGTCCTGCGCATCGATCGGGGCCTCTTCGCTTTGCACAGCGATCGGGGCCTTCTCCTTGGCGACCTCTGCGGTCATGTCGAAGCTCGACTCCTCTGTGGGCTGCTCCCGGAGTGTTGCCTTGTCCTCGGCCTCTTCATCAACCAGCCTGGCCTGGATGCTGGCGGTTTCAGGGGCGGGCATGGCGGCGGGGCGCTTCTTTTCGGGTTCTTCACGGAGCTCGGTATTCTCGATGGCGATGCCCGGGGCCTCCGCTGCGTCGGGCCGGATCATGTAGGTCGGCTCCACCTTGTCGGACGCAGCCCCATCCTCGTCGATTCCTGATCTGTCGAACACACCGTTCGTGGGTGATCCGCTCCCGGTCTGTGCACCCAGGAAGCTGTCGTCCCCTTCGGCGCTGCCGCCTGCGCGGCTGGATTTCTTGGCGAGGTCCAGGGAGGTGACCACCGGGGCCTCCTCCATCTTCCTCTCAGGGCCCGTTGGGGGCGGGACCACGATCCCGTCCAGGACCGAGTGGGTGACCTTGGGCGCTGACCGCACCTCGGCCTTCTTGTATCCCTTGCTCACGCCCTTCTTCTCTTCGGCGACGGGTGCTTCGGCCTTCGCCTCCGGCTTCCTGATGTTGTCTGCTGCCTTTCGATCCCGGGCGATGTCTTCCTTTCGGGGCTCAGGGCCGGCGGCCTTCTTGTCCTTCTTCGTCGAGCCTTTGCCTGTGACCTTCTTCTTGGCCGTGGTGGTCTTCGCGGCCCTCTTCTTTTCCCGCTTGAGCCCTGCCAGCTTCCCGCCGGCGCCCTCCTTCGGCTTCCTGACCGACTTCTCTACGAAGTTGCCGGCTTCGCCGCTAACCTCGGCTCGGACGTCCCCGGCTACAGCGGCCTCGCCCGTGTCCAGTGCGAGGTCGTCCGAGGGTGCGTCTACGGTGGCGTCCAGCACCGGAGCTGCGTCGAGGTTCTCGGCCGAGGCCAGGTCCGTCGGGCTGCGGAGGCCCCGCTCCTTGGTGCGGGTCCGGGCCTTCTCCACGCCGCTGTCCTTCCAGCGATCCTTGTTGACGGTCTTCTCTTCCGTCGTCGGCTCTTCCTGGGCGACCTCAGGAGGCTGCGCCGGTGCGGGGATCGCTGCCGGAGCCTCTGTGGGCTCGGGCTCGGGGCGCCGGGGCGGAAGCGCTGTCTTGCCCGAGGTCGCGCGGTAGTCAGCCTCCCCGCCGTGAGCCTTGGTCGCGGCCTCGGTTCTGCCGGGAGCTTTCTTCGCTTTGGGCGCTTCGGGCTGCGCCACTGCAGCGGCCGGCGCGTCCTCGGCCTCGGCCACTGGCCCCACGGGGGCCATCTCCTGCTGGACGGACGGCGCATCGGCCGCGTCCCGATCGAACACGCCTGTCTGAATCGTGTAGACCCCGACGCTGACCACGAGCACCAGGGTCAGGGCCCCGGCGAGCTGCGGGGTCAGGAGCCAGGCTGCGACGCGCTCCCAGAAGCTCGCCTCGGCTCCGCGGATCTGGTCGCATCGTGTCCGGGCGGCAGCCATGGCCTCCGCCACCGCGCCCTCGGGGGGATCCGGAACCGGCTCAGCGGCGCTCGCAGCCATGTTGGCCACCGCCTGGAGTTCCCGCACATCCTTGGCGAGGGCAGGGTTCTCCTGCATCTCCGCCTCGAATCGGGCGGCATCTGCGGGGCCGAGCTCACCGTAGATGTAGTCGACGACCCTCTCGTCCGGTCGTTTGTCGTCGTGGTGTCCCATTTTGTCCCTCACGCGAAGTCCGCCAGTTCACGGCGAAGCGTCTCGAGCGCATAGCGCATCCGAGTCTTCGCCGTGTTCACCGGGCAGTCCATGATCTCTGCGATCTCCTTGAACGCCAGCCCCTGGTGCTGGCGCATGATGAAGACCTCCCGTTGATCCGGGTTGAGCTCCTGGACCGCATCGGACAGTCTTTCCTGAAGTTGCTGTTTCCGGGCCTCTTCCTCCCCGTCGGGTGAGTTGCCGGGGATCGTATCCCCTAGGGTCACGGTGCCGCCGCCCTCGAGAGGACGATCCAGCTCGCGCATCTGCCGCCGGTGGCGCTCGCGCCGCAGGCGGTCGTAGATGGTGTTCCGCACGATGGTGTACATCCATACGGAGAACCGGGCCCCCCGCTGGTAGGAGGAGGCGGCGCGGACCAGCTTCAAGAGCGAGTCCTGGAAGAT
Organism: uncultured Myxococcales bacterium; assembly: GCA_964576155.1. Lineage (GTDB taxonomy): Bacteria > Myxococcota_A > UBA9042 > CAIXZC01 > CAIXZC01 > CAZNWW01. The sequence continues at coordinate 21,802 of CAZNWW010000008.1, forward strand.
CTCGTCCGCGGTCTCCTTCTGGCGTACATACCGGTATATGAATCGGTAGACCGGCTTCTTGTGCCGCCCCAGGAGGGACTCGAAAGCCCGTGCGTCCCCTTCGATGAATCGTGCCATGAGCGCCTCGTCGCTGGGGCCCGCGGGGTCCGGTCCCTTCCGATCCCGGCGGGGGGCCACAGCCAGCATGTGGAGGAGTACGCTCAGCATGTGAGGAAGTTTGATACTTTTTAGCGATCTTGTAAAGAAGCCTTTCCTTCCAAAGCCTTGCCAACTCAGGGCGGTCCTCCTACAATGCCCCGAGCCCCGGGGGGACCCCGACGGCGGGATCCGTGACTGGAGGGACCCATGCGGCGGACGACCATTGGCCTAGCTCTTGCCGTCATGATCCTCTGGGGTCCTGCGGCGCTGGCCCGCGGTGGTGGCTACGTGGGCTTCGGAATCGGCGGCGCGGCCACCGACGGCGCGAAGTACGTGGAGCTCGAGAACTACTACAAGAACTGCCCCCAGTGGAATCAGGCGGGTGTCACCCTGGACTGGTGCCGGGACCGGGTCCACACCGACGGCGCGGGGGGTCTCGCACTACAGCTGGGTTTCGGCTACAACTTCTTCGGCTACGCGGCCCTCGAGGCCAATATTGCGATCCAGGGCAACAAGAGCTCCGGGGGTGGGAAATGGGAGGGCGCCGGCCACGTGGCCGGGCTCGTGCGCCTCTATCCGGCGCAGTTCGTTCCCCGGGCCGACATCCGGGCCCGCTGGTGGGACCCCAACGTCTACTTCGGGGCAGGCTATTCATGGATGGGGTACCACCTGGAGTACGAGTTCGAGCACAAGGCACGGGGCTGGGAGGGGATGAACTGGCAGCTCGGCTTCGGCTCGGACTTCTACCTGACCCAGACCGTGGTCGTCGGCGCTGACTTCCGCTTCATCTTGCCGCGGTACGACCGATACCACGAGGACTGGGGCGACCTCTCGACCCAGCCGAAGTCCACGCCGAAGGCCTTGATCTTCGCGCCCATGCTCACCGTCACCTTCCACTTC
>CAZNWW010000009.1:0-22781 GCA_964576155.1 uncultured Myxococcales bacterium
AGGCTCATCGGCGGGCTCATCGCCAGGCTCATCGCCGGGCTCATCGCCGGGCTCATCGCCAGGCTCGTCCTCAGGATCGTCCGCGGGCTCGGCCTTCTTCTTCTCGGCCTTCTTCTCCTTGTCCGCGCCGGCGCTCTTGCCCTTCTTGGGGCCGTCATCACCACAGCCAACCAGGGCCAGGGTGAGCAGGGCTGCGAACAGAACAGTCAGGATGCGCTTCATGGTGCTTCCTCCTCCAGGATCGTCTCGAACAAAAACCGCCGAAGCGGCCACGTGTCATGAACATTGACAGCGCGCAATATATTCCTCCACTTCGCCGCTGTCAATTACCTCCGTTAGGGCTCGCGGGGGTGGACAAAACCCAAGGGTATTGCTATCCGTCAACGGAAGAAGCGGATCTGAGTCTACGGACACGAGGGGGACATATGGACGGCGTCACCGCGCTGGTTCTGGCCGGCGGCAGGGTGGACGAGCTGGGCGCGCTCACGGCACGGCGTGCCAAAGCCGCGGTGCCCTTCGGGGGGACCTACCGCATCATCGACTTCCCCTTCTCCAACCTGGCCCGATCCGGGGTGGGACGGATCGGGGTTCTGTCCCAGTACCGGCCCTCGTCCCTCATGGATCACGTCGGCATGGGACAGGCCTGGGGGCTCGTGGGGCGAGATCGGGAGGTGCGGGTGCTGCCGCCGTATCAGGCGGAGACCCGGGTGGACTGGTACAACGGCACCGCGGACGCGGTGCTCCAGAACCACGACTTCTGGAAGAGCGCCCGGGATGTGCTGATCGTCTCCGGCGATCACATCTACGACATGAACTACCGCCCCCTCCTCGAGCACCACCGCTCCAGCGGGGCCGCGCTGACCATGGTGTTCAAGCGCTTCCCAGCGGAGGAGCTGACCAGCTACGGGGTGGGCCAACTCGACGCGGACGGTCGCGTCGTGGGATACCAGGAGAAGCCCACTGAGCCCCAATCAGACCTCGGCTCCCTGACCATCTACGTCTTCGACAGGGAGCGCCTGGAGGCGTACCTGGAGGGGGATCGGCCCACAGGCGGCCTCTACCAGCTCTACGAACAGGTGCTCCCTCCCATGGTCGAGCGGGAGCACGTGCAAGGCTATATCTTCGACGGATATTGGGCCTACGCACGCAGCGTGGACCAGTACTACACAACCTCCATGGATATCCTGAACCCCGAGTCGGGCCTGGACCTGGACGCCTGGGGTATCCACACCAACGTAGAGGAGACCGGGACCGGCGGGAGGCCCCCGTTCCTCACTGGCCCGGACGCGCAGGCGCGGGGAGCTCGAATCTCCTCGGGCTGCCGCATCGACGGGGAGGTCACTAACTCGATCCTGTCCACCGACGTGGTGTTGGAGCCCGGCGCTGTGGTACGGGATTCGATCCTGATGAACGACGTAAAGATCCGAGCCGGCGCAGTGCTGGAGCGGGTGATCATCGACAAACACACGGAGATCGGGGCGAAGAGCCGCATCGGTGGGGGTGGACCCTGTGTAGCCAACACCGCCATGGCGGACACACACACCTGCGGCGTGGTGGTGATCGGGCGGGAGTGCGCGATCCCCGCAGACTCCGAGGTGGGTGGGAACACCCAGATCGCTCCGGGCTCAGCGCCGGATGCTCCACTTCGCCTGCCCGCCGGCGCGTCCCTGGACACCCCGGAGGTGAACGGATGAACGAGCGCACCCTGGTCATGCTCCTCGCAGGAGGCCGTGGAAGCCGCCTCAACATCCTGGCCGCGGCCCGTGCAAAGCCGGCGGTTCCCTTCGGCGGCCTCTACCGCATCATCGACTTCGCGCTATCCAACGTTATGCACTCGAAGCTGCGGTATGTCGGGGTCCTCACCCAGTACCGCCCTGCCTCCCTGATGAAACACCTCACGGACGGATCATCATGGGATCTCGGCGGGCACACCGCCAAGCTGAAAATCCTGCCGCCATACCAGGGCCGCGAGGACTTCGACTGGTACTCGGGGACCTCCGACGCGGTCTACCAGAACCTCGCGCTGATCCGACGGTACAAGCCCAAGAGGGTCCTGATCCTCTCCGGGGATCACATCTACCACATGAACTACCGGAAGATGCTGGACTTCCATGATGAAAATGGCGCGGTGGCCACCATAGCGGCCATGCCGGTCCCATGGGAGGAGACCCACAGGTTCGGGATCCTCGTCCCCGACGACAGCGGACGCCTGGTGCAATTCCAGGAGAAGCCCAAGGAGGACGCGTTTTCCAACCTGGCCTCCATGGGGATCTACGTCTTCGACGCTGATGTCCTCGTCGACGAGCTGATCAGGACCCACGAGACCGGGGGCAACGACTTCGGCAGCCACCTGATCCCCGGGCTCCTGGAGCGCTCGGACCGGATCTTCGTGCACCCCTTCGAGGGATACTGGCGGGACGTGGGCACCCTGGACTCCTACTGGCAGGCCAACATGGACCTGCTGGACCCCGAGTCCGGGGTCGACCTCCCCGACTGGAAGGTCCGCACGAACATGGACTACGAGTCCCTCCACGCAATGCCCCCGTCCTGGGTGGCCCCCGGCGCAGAGCTGGACCGGGCCGTGGTGTCCCCAGGTTGCCGCCTGGAGGGGCGGATCTCTGAGTCCGTCCTCTCCCCCGGCGTGGTGGTGGAGCCCGGCGCAGTGGTGGAGGAGTCGGTGATCATGCACCGCACGGTGATTCGTGGAGGGGCCCGGGTGATCCGCTCCGTGGTGGACAAGCACGTGGAGATCGGCCGAGACGCCGTTGTAGGGTCGCGGGACGCGGACGCGCCGGCAAACCGGCAGGATCCCACCCACCTCTCCACGGGCATCACCGTGGTGGGCAAGCACGTGAAGATCGCAGCGGGCGCCCGCCTCGGCGCCAACGTCATCGTGCATCCGGGGGCCACGGTGCCGGCGGGAGACGTCCCGCACGGCGCGACGGTAGTAGCCTAAGGTCCCAGCAGGAAGTACACACCATGCCCGCCGCCGTCGCCGAAGCCCGAGGCGTAGCCGAGGGTGAGGGTGACGGGCTGGTACGAGGCCAGGGTAAGGCCGAGGGCAAGCTCTGCGCCGACGCCGACTCCACCGTGGGTCACCGGCTGGAAGTCATCGGCAGCGTAGCCCGCGTTCACGAAGACAGTGCCGACGAGATCGTCGAGGAAGATCGGCCAGGTCTGGTAGCCGCGCCGGATCCGCCACAGGGGGAGGCGGTATTCCACCGCGGCGTACTGGAACTGGTTACCCGAGAACGCACCGACCACGAAGCCCCGCAGGAAGCTCCCCGAGATCCCGGTGTTCTCCAGGAGATCCCGGATGTAGTCCTGGGTCGGATACCCCCCCAGTGAGAAGCGAGGACGAAAAGGCGGCTCTCCGCCGGCGAGGCCGGCCCGGTATCGGAGAATCAGGGTGTGCTGTCGCCACCAGAGGGGCTGGTACCAGCTCGCAGAGAACCGCAGACGATGCTCGGTCCAATCGCTCCCGACCCAGGGGGTGGAGAAGCGCATGTTCACCGCTGCATTGAGCCCCTTCTCCGGGCCCACGGACCAGGCGTAGCGCTCGATGTCGTTGTAGGAGAAGCCTGTGTTCAATGACGCCAGGCGCCCGGACCGGGGCCGCCAGGGGGACCGGGCACCGGGGTCGTAGGGCACCGGCTGCACCAGATCCCCGCCGAATACATCCATGGACCAGGTGGCCGACCACCGAAACGTGCGGTGCTGCCTCCTGAAGGGCATCGCCAGGCCCGCGCTGAAGAGCCCCTCAAGCTCCTCGTAGGAATGCCAATCGTCCCCCTGGAAGGCCCACATGTGGTTCTGGAACACCGACGCGCCGAGGCTCACCATGGGCCAGCCCGTGTCCACGGTCCACATGAGGCTCGCGGAGAGGTCGTCGGTCATGGGATAATGAAAAAAGCTCAGCCACGCGTAGTGCAGCAAGGCCGGGTCCGACGCGTCCAGCTCCATGCCCCAGCTGGTCACCTGGGTGCCCTCGTAGGTGACCTTGGGCACCCACGAGCGAGGCCGCAGATGCAGGAACGGCAGGTAGGGGGTGGGACGCGGCTCCGGTGAGTGTGGGAGGCCCTCTAGGCCCGACTCTTCTGTGGGAGGCCCGTCTCGGGCCGAATCGGGGCGGGACGCCCCTCCCACATGTGGGGGGGGGAGGTCTACCTCGTGGAGGTGATAACCATCCGCGTGGTAGGACGCGTAGACCACGCGCTCGCCGTCGGGAGAGATCGTCGGCGCGTGGGCGCCTCCGACGACCCGGGTGAGACGCACGCGCGGACCGGGTGCGAATCGATCCAAGGCGTAGAGATCGTACACGCCGTCGGGAGCAGCAGAGACGACCAAGCGCCGACCGTCAGGGTGGACCGCGGGATCTTTATACCAGGCGCCGTCAATGGTGAGTACGCGCAGCTCCCCCGTGGCGACGTCGATCTCTCGCAGGTCGTTCGCGGTCCCCTCGCGCCACACGAAGACCAGGGCCTCACCGTCGGGGGTCCACGACGGCTGACCAAGGACCACACCCGCGCCGGGGGGTGCGTCCAGGAGGGTCCTGGTGCCCATGGTCTCCAAGCTGATCAACAGGAGCCGGGTGCCTCCGGGGGTCGACGCTACGCAGGCGGCCTGCCCCGACGGAGGGTGCAAGGCCAGGTCCCGGCAGCGGAGCCGCTCGGTGCGACGCGCCTTGCGTCCACCCTGGCCTACCGCCCAGATATCCTTGAAGTAGTAGTAGCCCTGCCAGAGATCGCTGGACAGGTACCACACCCGCCCCTCTCCATCCTCGACGGGCCAGCCGCAGCCGCCATGGCACTTCGTGACCGCGTCGGTGGTCCCATCGGGCCGGGTCCGCCGCAGGCGGCTCATCTCCCGCCCGTTCGAGTCCACCCAGAGCAGGCTGCCGTCGGGCGCGAAACTGGGCCGCGGGTTACGCTCACCGCTGAAGAAGAGGCGCCGCCCCTCGATGATCCCTTCGCGAGCCCTGCGATCCCGCCAGGCCTGGAAGGACCGCAAGGTCAGATCTCGCCACTCCTCGTAGAGCTTCGGCAGGGTGGCCCCGAAGGCTCTCATGGCGAGGATGCTGAAAGACAGGGGCACCAAACGCCTGCCCTGGCGGTCAAAGGCAGGCTTCAGCCACCCCAACCCCTGACGCTCGACCAACCACGAGACGAAGAAGCCGCCGTAGATATACCACGCGCTGGCCCGAGGTAGCTTCAGAGGGGCGCCGTTCAGCTCCCCGAGGTCCAGGAATGTCCCCTCCAGCGCGGCCATGCGCAGGACCTCCAGGAACCGGGGGCTACGGAGTCGTCCCCCGGTCGTGAGGCGGGTCTCCAGGGTCACAGCGAGGCCCTCTGTGAACCACGTGGGCCAGGCCTGATTGGGCTGGACCACCTTGCCGAAGATCTTGTTCAGCACCCCCAGGATGCCCGTGGTCCGATCCAGGTGGAACACGTGGGCCAGCTCATGGGTGAGGAGCATCTGCATCCACTCCTCCGAGCAGGAGAGCTGCTCGTCCACAAGGGGCGGATACACGTAGAGGTGGACGAGGTTATAGGGGAAGGTCCAGGTGAGGCCGTTGGCAGAGTCCTGGTCGTCGAAGAGCGCCAGCTCCACCCCCTCGCTCGGGTCGTAGCCCATGACCTCCCGCAACGTGGCCCAGGCCTCCTCCGCAGCCTGGAGGGTCTCCCGGGCCAGGGGCTCCATGGTGCGGGGGTAGTGGAGGCGGAAGTGGTCCGACGAGAGGGTCCGCCAGCGCAGGTCCGGGTCCCCCGCGTGCGAGGCCCCGGGGCCGAGGAGCAGGGCGACGAACGCTGCGACGACAGCCGCGGCCCGGTGGGGTCTGACGAACATGTAGAAGATGTAGCATCCCCACCGGCCCGGAGCAAGCAGCGCCCCCTTGCCGGATGCGCGTATTACTGGCAATATTCAAGCGGAAGGGACGGGCACCGGGACGGACGGTCATGGTCGATCACAGACTCACGATGCAGGAGCAGATCGAGAACTCCAAGAAGGCGATGGACGACGAGCTCGTCGCGCTGGAGAAGAAGCTCAACCGCGTCCGGGTCCTCTATGACCAGTACTTCATGGGGGTCGAGCGCCTCCCGCCGGAGATGATGCGGAACGACCTCGACAAGGCCTTCATGCGATCGAAGATCCCACGGTCACGGTCCACTGCGCTCAAGTTCCGGTTCCGCTCGGTCCGGCAGAAGTACACCTCCCTCAAGAGCTACTGGGACCGGATCTACCGTCTCATCGAGGAGGGCCGCATCCGGCGGGGCATCACCGGCCGCGCGGAGACCTCCGGGATGATGGAGGGACTCCTGAGCGAGTCCAGCGGCGCAGGCGCGGGCAGCGCGTCCGACGACGATCGGGGAAGCTCCCTCCGCGAGGCAGGAATGGAGCGCCGAAAGGCCCTCAAGCAGAAAAAATTCGAGCGGCAGAAACGAACGGTCTTCGACACCGGCGAGGTCGACGAGATCTACGCGGCCCTGGTCCGTCAAAAGCGGGCGGCGGGGGACGACCCCGGACGCATGACCCGTGACGCCATCGAGACCAACATCCAGAAGATCCTCGCCCGCGCGGGTGACCAGAAGATCAGGCTCAAGGTGGTGAACCGGAAGGGTAAGGTCTCCCTCGTAGCGGTGAAGCCTGCGAAGGAGACCTGAGGTGCTCGTCACGCCACGCCCCTGGCGCGCCCCTGGCGCGCTGTTCTCCACGTTGTTGCTCGGATTCCTGCTGGAGGTGATCCTGTTCCTGGCCTGCCGCCGCTTCGACCTCTTCGTGACCGAAGACCTGCTCAGGGACCGCTTGATCCTCCTGGGCCTCAGCCTTGGCTTCGTAGTCCTCTCCGCGCAGATCCTCCACACCCTCTGGGGAGTGGACCGGATCCCTGCGATGACCATGGTCACCCTGGCGACCATGTGGGCCTGGGCGGCAGCTCTCGCCCTGGTCGCGTTCCTGGTCTTCCTGCTGTTCTTCGCGCTGTTCTTCGAGTTCTACCTGCCCGTGCGGGGTGCAGCATGGCTGGTGCGGCGGGGGCTGCGCCCCGCCAGAGGAGCTCAGGTGCCGAGGTCGATGAGGCCGAGGCCTCCAGGATAGCCGTAGCTCACGTCACGGTCGTAGCCGTACACCATGATGCCGATGCCCTGGTCCGACCAGATCGAGTGGATCCCGTCGGGGAGTTCCGTCCGGTAGACCCCGTAGCCGCTGGCCCCGATGGGGGTGAACTCGTGGGGTGGAATCTGGTTCCCGTCCAGGACCACGTGCTGCGCCGACGAGGGCGCAATAACGTTCAGGTAGTCCTCGACATAGGCGTCCGGAACCAGGAAGACGTAGGAATCCATGAACTGCTCCTCAGGCACCGCCAGGATCATCGCCGGGTCGCCGATCGGCGCGCAGTAGTAGCCGGCGAAACCATCAGACTCGCAGGTATGCCCCGGAGGGCAGCCCTGCGGAGTCCCGTTGCAAACGGGAGAATAGCACTGCATGTCCTGCTCACAGGTGTACCCGGGAGGGCAATCTCCGGAGGAAAAACAGAAACCCATGCTTGGATAGGCTTCCGGATTCACGATCTCCTGACTCGACGCCAGGTATTGGGCGACCAGGATCGGTTTCTCACCCGCGGAGGTGATCTCCACGTTCCCCTGGACCGTGAAGGTGAAGTGCTCCCCGGCGTTCAAGGTCGGGACCATGGTCACAGCGGGGTTCAAGGTCACCTGGGTTCCGTCCTGCGCCGCGAGGATCCGCACATAGTCCTTCTCCATCCATCGGGGCTGGCTCTGGGTAACCAGATAGTGGGAACCCCAGGTGTTCACCGGGGTCATCTGCTGCTCCAGGTGGTCAGCGCAGCATGCCACGCCCATGTTCGCAGCGGTGTGACCGCCGAAGACCGCTACCGGCGCGATCGACTTGATGTGGCTACCCGTGAGGTCCCCACTCGAGGCCTCGATGGCCAGGACCTGGCCCTGGGAGACGGTGAAGTCCTTCGTCTCGCCCGCGGCCATGGCCGGGACGCCGTCGCCGGCCTGGGTGGGGGCCGTAACCGTCACGGTGACCAGAGTAGGGTTGGTGCTCAGACCCACCACTACGAGATAGGACTGATAGGTACCAGTCTCCTGGTAGGTCATCACGTAGTAGTCGTTCCCCAGGGTCGGCGCAGGGAGGAGCACCGAAGCATCGTTGGAGAATACGCCTTCGTTGGAGAGGGGGTTGAACTGGTAGACGGTGATCGGCTTCGTCGAGTTGATCCGAAAGGCCTTGGCCGACAGCTCGCTGCCGACCATGCCCCAGGTCGACTGGAGCAAGAACTTGTGCAGGGACTCCCCGGGCACGACCTGGGTCTGGGGGGTGCCGTCGGGGAGGGTGATGGTGACCGTCGCAGCGTCGGAGGAGGTGTTGGACGCGATTACCGCGAACTGGGCGTTCTGCGCGTCGTAGGTCCCCTCCTTCGCGTTGTGCAGATCCACCGCGTAGAACTCGCAGCCCGCGTTGGTGTTCTGTTTGATGTCCCCCGCACACGGGCTGATGCAGAGCCCCCCGATGCAACTGAGCCCCTGCTCGTCGCAATCCTGGTTCACCTCCCAGGCTTCGCCCGCGGCGTTGCACATCATCGCGATATTCCCCTCGCATTTCTTGTTACCGGGGTAGCAGAAGAGACATTGGTTGCCGATGCACTGCTTCTCGGCGCAGTCCTGGAGGACCTGATAGTCGGAGCCGTCCCCGCTGCACTCGACCACGAACTTGCCCTTGCACTGGGTCTGCCCCGGGTTGCACTCGAGGCAGGCCCCCTTGAAGCAGTATTGATCGCTGCAGGGCACGACCATCCAGTTCGGATCCATGCCGTCCTCGGAGCAGGTGTGCACCGAGTTCCCGATGCAGGTGTTCACCCCGGGCCAGCAGACCTTGTCCGAGCACACGCCGTCGAGGCAATGCTCGGCAGGACCACAATGGTCATCCATCACACACTCCACGCAGACCTTGTGGAGCGGGTGGCAAACCGGCTTATCACCGTAGCAATGGTCATCTTTGGAGCATTCGACGCAGACCTTTGTGGCCGTGTCACAGACCGGCAGCTCCGACGGACAGTCCGACGCGGCGCCGCAGGGGACCTCGGGCCCGGAGGTGTCTACGCCGGGGCCGCCGCCGTTGTCGTCGGCATGGATCCCGTCCGGGTTCCCACCGCCACCGCCGCCGCTGCCGCAGCCGGCCGCCAACACGAGGACGCCAAGAACCAGAGCCACTTGAATATGCGTGATAGTCGTTCGGGGCACGCCCGCACCTCCTAATCTTCGTCGTCTTCCAACCACTCAGAAGACTACGAATGATACATGATGCAAAGACGAAGATCCATCGCTGCCGCGCCGCGTCAGACGGGAGGCTCTTCCGGCGCCTCCGGACCCTGGCGGATGATATCCCGGGAGAGCTCACCCAGGAAAAAGTAGGCGATGATCACCCTGAGCAGGAGGAATGCCACGATCCCCGTGGTGGTGCATGCGTCCACCACCGCGCGGGGGCTGCGGCCCGCGGCCGCTACATAAGGGCCGTAGAACTTACGCGCCGCTAGCTGGGTGGTGCCGATTCCCGAGATGGAGATGGGGACGATCTGGATGAAGGTGAGCACCGGCACGTAGGCCAGGAGACGGATAAAGGGGACGTCCACGTCGAAGAGCAACAGCAGCGCATAGGCCACCAGCAGATACTGCCCCTGAAGGAGGAAACGAGCTGCGAGGAGTCGGGCCCAGGTCCCAAGGCTCGCCTCCCGGATCGGTAAAAAGAGAGCCTTGGTCCGCAGGGGCCCGAAGACAGGGAGGGGGAGATCGCTGCGGAACCACGCCGCGCCGGCCACAAATGCGGCGAGTCCCCCCCAGCCGATGGCCCTGAGGGTGAGGCCCAGCACCGGCGTGAAGGTGTCGGTCCCCAAGGTGATCGACATACCCAGGGAGAGGAGCAGGAGGACCCCGAAGAGGTCCACTACGTTGACAAACATCAATGCCCCGAGGGCCTTCCAGAACCCCACCTTGCGGCTGCGGCTGAGGTAGAGCGCCATGCCCGCAAGGGCCGCGTTGTAGTTCAGGACGTTGAGAAGGTACGACGTGGCCTTGATCGGGATCGTCTCCCGGAAGGTCACCGGGGCCACGAACGCGCGGAAGCTTATGGCCACGCCCATGGTGTCGATGAAGAAGCCGACAAGGGTCCCGACCACCAGGAGCAGACCCAGGAAGAGCGGGTCTACCGACCCCAGGGCGTCGGCCACGCCTTGGAGATCCGTGGTCATGGCCATGTAGGTCACAAGGACTGCGCTGCCCAGCCAGGGCAGGGACCTCTTCACCACGTCGGGCAGCGCCATGTCAAGCCACCACCTGGAGCGCGGTTGCTGCCGCCAGATCCAACAGCGCTACCGCATCCGGGTGATCCCTGAGAATGGCTGCCGGACAGGCTGCGACAGAGGTCGACCGCCGGGTCATGGCCAGCACCGCGTCGGCCTTGGCTGCCCCCGTAGCCAGGAGCAGCATGCTCCGGGCCGCAGCGAGGGTGCCCAGGCCCATGCTCAGGCCACGGGTCGGGACCTCGCCCTCGGGAAAGAGGTACGCGTTCGCCTCCCGGGTAGCCTCGGTGAGACGTCGAGGACCCGTCGGACTGTCCCCTGGGGTGCCGGACTCGTTGAACGCCAGGTGGCCGTTTGCCCCCACGCCCAGGACCGCAAGGTCCAGGCCGCCGCCGGCGTGGATACGCGCCTCGAAGGCGACGGACTCAGCCGCAGGATCCGGGGCGTCGCCCCGGAGGGAGCAGAGGCGATCCTCGGAGAGGCCTGCGGGGCGGATCAGGTGCTCTACGAGCCAGCGCCGGAAGCTCCCCGGATGGTCCGGCCTGATCCCGAGGAACTCGTCCAGCGCGAACCAGCGCACCCGTCCGAGGATCATGGCGCCGGTGCGCTGCGCCTCCACCAGTCGCCGGTACAGCTCCACCGGGGTCCGTCCCGTGGGGACAGCGATGGCCGCGTCGGGCTGAGCAGCGATCCGCGCAGCGATCTGCGCAGCGGCCTCCTCGGCCACCGCGCCGACACCATCAAGGATCCGGATCTCCATTGATCGCCCCGTCCCGATGCTTCAGTCCACGAATCGTTCGGCGATCTCCCGGAACTCCACGGCGATGCCGAGGAAGGCCTCCACGACGACAGGATCGAACTTCTTTTTGTTGAGGTCGGTGATCGTCTTCACGATCTCGTCGTGGGGCACGGAGGTGGGCCGATAGATCCTGGGAAAGAAGAGCGCATCGTAGAAGTCGGCCACCGTGATGATCCGCGCCGCCAGGGGTATCCCGTCCGCCCGCAGTCCATCCGGGTAGCCGCTGCCGTCGAAGTTCTCGTGGTGGTGCCGGCACACGTCGTTGCCCATGTGGAGGAAGCTCCCGGCCTCGCCGTGAACCTGGTTGAGGGCCCCCGTGATGCACTCGGACCCCAGGGCAGCGTGGGTCTTCATTATCGTGAACTCATCGTCTGTTAGAGACGAGGGCTTGAGGAGGATCGCGTCGGGGATGCCCACCTTGCCGATGTCGTGGAGCGGGCTCGACCGGTAGAGAGAGGTGAGGAACTCGTCGCCGATATGCGCTCCCCCGTCACGAAGGGCCTTGGCCAACGCGACGGCGTAGTACCGCATGCGCTCCAGGTGATGCCCCGTCTCGTCATCCCGGGACTGGGCCAGCTTCGCGAGGAGGAACACCGTGGTGTCGGTGACCACCTCCAGGGCCCGGGTCCGCTCCTCCACGGTCTGGCGGAGCTCGTCGAGGTAGTACTTGTCCCGAATCCGGAGCTTCCACCGCTCCTCGACTCCCCGCACCGCCATGAGGCAGCGCTGGAGGGAGAAGGGTTTGACGATGTAGTCGTAGGCCCCGAGCTTCATCGCCCTCACCGCAACGGAGGTATCGTCCACAGCGGTTGAGATGATCACCGCCAGATCGGGGTACTGGTCCCGGATCCGCGCCAGGAAGTCGATCCCAGACTCCTTGGGGAGCCGGATGTCGAGCATCATGAGTTGTGGCTCGGCGATCTCGAGAACCCGCTCCGCCTCCCGGGTGTCCCCTGCGGTGAAGACCCGATAACCGTTCTTGCGCAACCAACGCTCCACCATGCCGCGCAGGACGGCCTCGTCCTCGACGATCAGGATGGTGGTCGCGTCATCAGGTGCCATCGGGCCTCCGGGGGTCACGCAGTTGGCTCCGCCGCTACGCCAGGCTCAGATAGCGGCAATAGTACCACGACTGCATTGCCTTTTCTACTCGTCCCGGAGGCGAAGAGCTGTCCGCCGCATGCGCCGACGATCCCGCTAGCGATGGAGAGGGCCATGCCTCCGCTGCTGCTTCCCTCGTCCTCGGGCGCGTTGTCCGCCACCTCCAGACGGGCGATCCCCAGCTCCAGCCGCGCGGAGACCCATATCATTCGGTGACGCGGGCGGGTTCCCACCCGGATCAGAGCCTTCTCCAGGATCGCTACGATCGCCTGCTGGAGCATCGCCGGGTCAACCCGGATCGGCATGGCCTCCCCTGCCTGGTCCCGCACGAGGCGCACATCTGCTTCAATGAACCGCTCCCCCATCAGGGCCGACGCTGCGGAGACCAGCTCCTCCAGATCCACCACCACCCGATCCCCGGCCCGGCCACGGGCAAAGAGTCGGAGATCGTCCAGGACCTTGCGGATCCGCTGCCCGGCGACGAGGGTCTCATCCAGCTGCTCCCGGCGGCGCCCCGTACCTTCCTCGTGGAGCAAGGCCTCGACATTACCCAGCACAACACTCAGGGGCGCAGCGATGTCTCCGACCGCGCCGGAGATCAGCTCACTCATGGTGGCCAGGCGATCCCGCTGGAGGAGATTGATCACTCCATCCGCGCGGTCCACCATGGGCCGGGCCACGATCCGTCCCCCGAGCATCCGCCCCGTGTCGTCGGACATGGACGTGGCGGTGACCTCCGAGGCCAGGGTCTCGCCGGAGGCGGTGCGCAAGAAAGCAGCCACCACCACCGAGCCTTTCTCCCAGAGGATGTCGTGAAGCACCCGGACGGTACGATCCGGCATGCCGGTGACGAAGTCTCCGAAGCGACGCCCGACCGCCTCGACGCGGGGCACCCCCAGATGCCGCTCGAATGCGCGGTTCACCCGGGTGATCGAACCCCGGGAGTCAATGATGATCATGATCTCGTGGGCGTTCTCGACGAAGTCCCGATACCGCTCCTCGGCCTCCAAGAGGAGGCGGCGGAGAAGTTCGGGGGACTGCTCGTTGGAATCGCCATTATTTTTCAGGTCGTCTTTCACTTGACCTTTTTACCAGTTGCCGCAGTTCACTCAACTCCTTTTTTGCAAACAGCCACGCAAAGAGGAGAAAGACGACGACGCCGCAGGCGATGAAGAGGAGCAAGCGAAGGCCGAGCACAGCGCGGCCGAGATCCCGGTCCCACGGGAGGACCGTGGCCAGACCCAACAAGGCGACGGTCATGATCCCGGCCGCTGCCCCCACCCGAAGGATCGTGCCGCCGTGGGCCCGCAGGGGGACGGACACACCGGTCTTGCCGAGGAGGATCGCCAGGAGGACCGTGGACACCAGGGCCGAGAGGCTGTTGGCCAGCGCTATTCCCCCATTTCCCATGGGCCCGGCCAGTGAGAGGCAGAGGGCGACGTTTGCCAGCATGGAGCCGAGCGCGCACCACGCGGGGGTGCGCAGATCCTTCGCCCCATAGAAGACCTGGGAGAGGGTCCGGGAGGACGCGACAAAGTAGATGCCGGGCGCATGGAACAGGATGGCGAAGGTCGTCAGTCGGGTGCTCTCTGCGTCAAACTCCCCGAACTGGAAAAGCAGGCGTACTATAGGCTCCCGTAGGACGATGAGCCCCGCGGTTGCGGGGAGCGCCACCAAGGCCAGGAGCCCCAGGCTGAAGCGCAGGGTGTCCGAGGCTTCACCATATTTGCGGTCTGCGAACTGCCGCGCAAAGGTCGGGAGCACCACGGTGGTGATTGACACCACGAAGACCCCCAGGACCAGCTCCTGGAGCCGGATCGAGTACTGGAGGGACGCGACGGTTCCCTCCGCAAGGCCCGTAGCAATCATCTGCGAGACGAAAACATTGACCTGGTAGATCCCCGCAGCGAAGAGCCCTGGAACGAAGACCCTGAGGAGCTCCTTGAGGCCCGGATGGGACCAGTCGAAGCAGGGACGGATCTCCAGGCGCATCCTGGCCAACCATGGGAGCTGGAAGAACAACTGGAGAACACCCCCGATGAGGAACCCCGTCGCCATCGCGTAGCTCGGATCGGGGAACATATCGTGGAGGGCCACCGTGGCCCCGATGATCGCCAGGTTGAGCAGGATCGGCGTCGCCGCAGAAGGTGAAAAGACCCGGAAGCTGTTGAGCACGGCCTGCGCCACCGCTGCGAGACAGATCAGGAACAGGTACGGGAACATCATCTGTGTCAGGACGATGGTCAGGGCCAGCTTTCCGGGCACCTCCCCGAATCCCGGGAAGAAGGTTCGAATCAACCAGGGTGAAAGGAAGATCATCATCGCGGTGAAGCCGGCGAGGAAGATCGCAAAGAGGGTGACGAACGCAGAGAGGAAGCGACGCATCTCGCCCTGGTCCTCTCCCTTGATGAAGCCGGTGAACACCGGCACGAAGGCCGCGGTCATAGCGCCCTCGCCGAAGAGGCGACGGAACAGGTTGGGGATCGCCGCGGCCAGACCGAACGCGTCGGAGCCGGTGCCGGTACCCAGGTAGTACCCGCGCACCTGCTCCCTCACCAGGCCCAGAATCCGGGAGAGGAGCGTGAGGAAGGTGATCCCCGCTGCAGAGGAGAGGAGGCGTTGGTGGGTGGTTCGCTGACTGGACACGCCCAGCCGCCGTCAGGCCCCGTCGCGGTCGGCGCCGTCCGCCTTAGCCGCCTGCCAGAGGGCCTCCATCTCGTCCAAGGTCGCGTCCTGGAAGTCCCGCCCACTGGCGACGAGGCCCTGCTCGATGCGACGGAACCGCGCCGTGAACCGATTGTTGCAACGCTGAAGCGCGTCTTCGGGATCTACGCCCAGGTGTCTGGCGAGGTTGGCCGCAGAGAAGAGGAGATCACCGACCTCGTGGCGCACACGCTCGGGGTCACCGCCCTCCCGGGCCGCCACGAGCTCCGCCGCCTCCTCCTGGAGCTTATCCAGGACCTGCCCGGGATCACCGAAATCGAAGCCCACCCGGGACGCCCGCTCCGAGATCCGGTGGCACCGCCCCAGCGCCGGCAAGGAGCGGGGCACTCCGTCCAGGAGGCCCTTGGCCGCGCCGTTCTCCCGGGCCTTGGTACGCTCCCAGCTGCGCTCCACGTCCTCGGGGGTCTCGGCTACGGCATCCCCGAACACGTGCGGATGCCGCCGCCAGAGTTTTTCACTGATCCCCAGGGCAACATCTTCCAGATCATAAAGCCCGGTCTCCGCCGCTATCTGCGCGTGGAAGACCACCTGCAGCAGCAGATCGCCAAGCTCCTCCCGGATCGCTGCGTCGTCGCCGCTCTCTGCTGCCTCGCCCAACTCGTGGGCTTCTTCAATGGCGTACCGGATCAGGCTCTGATGGGTCTGCTCGTGGTCCCAGGGGCAACCGCGGTCGCTACGAAGGAAGGCCATGGTGCGACGGAGCCGCTCCAGCGCGGTCTCTCCCGCTAGAATCCACTCCATCCCATTTCCCGTCTGTGGGGCCTGCGTGGCCATGACGGCCCTAGTCTGCGACGAACGCGATGTGGCCCGCGCCGGTGAGCTCGTGGAAGTCCCCGCCCACGGGGACCCAGGTGACCGCTTCCCCGCCCTTGCCGTCGGAGATGCGGTAGAGGTTGACGGTCCACTGGGTGCCGGGGGTCGGGGCCCCGTTCACGCCCGGCAGCTCGGCGAAGGGGATCGAGAGTTCTGCGGTCCAGCCGCCGTCCCGTCCCGGCTTGTTCAATGTGCCCTCCACCACCACTGCGCTCTCCACGCTGAGGGTGAGGTTCGCCGCGGCCTTCTCCCACTTGGGGCTCTTGTGGCCGGTGAAGAGCGCGTCGAAGAGCACGTTGGCGGGGGAGACCTGCAGCTCGATGTAGGAGCCCCCTGCACCGCCCGCGGGCCGCAGGAAGAGCTCCACGTTGTCCATGGTCCAGAGCTTTGAATCCCGCTCGGTGAACCGTGACTTCACGTCCCGGTCCTCGACCTCGAAGGCCAGGTAGAGGCGCTCATCGTCCCAGAGGAAGCCGGCCTTCACGCCTTGGCCGGTCCCAGCGGCCGCGCCGCCCTTGACCTTGACCAGGGGCCCCACGGAGGCCATGGCCTTGGCCCAGCCCGGCTCATCGAGTTTGCCGTCGATAGTGATCCCCGAGGCCCGGGAGACCTTCGCCGACTTGGGGGTTCCCTTGCCGATCCAGAGGGTGGTCACGAGGAGACGCTCGCCCTTGTCCTTGCGGCCCTTGCCCGGGTCCTTGAGGGTGAGGCGCTTGTTCTGTTGACGCTCGCTCCAGAGGGTATGATCGAAGAAGCCCACCCAGAGCCGCGCGGTACCCTCGGGGTAGCCACGGCCGATGTCGATGGTCTGGACGTCCTGGATGATCTGGCCGGGCTCCCACTGGCTGGTCGGGAGGAGACCGGAGACCGCATAGTGGTCGAAGGTGGTGCGCTTGGCGCTATCCAGGTGGACGAAGATCTTCATGTCCCCGTCGACCTTGGCGTCGCAGCGCCAGTAATAGGTCACTGTGAGCGGCTGATCACCAGGGGTGACGCGATCCGACGAGACGATGTAGCCCAGCAGGGTGACCTTGTCCTCGAAGTTGGCATCGATACGGACCAGGTCGGGATCCGGCGGCAGCTCCTCCAGGAGGTTGCGCTCCACCTCGTTGCGCTGCTGCGCGGTGAGGACCTTCTTGGGACGGCTGCAGGCGGTTGATGCCAGGGCAGCCGCTACGACGAAGATTATCAGGTGTCGGGTCATGTCGGAAATCCTCATAGCTTCTTTCTCCGATAGTTCTCCCCGGTGATCCCATGCATGGTGCAACGCTCCCAGATCCTGGACACGATCCGTTCGCCAAGTCTTGTCATCAAGGAATCGGTGCCTTCGGGAGGATAGTTCGATGTGAAGAGAGTTGTCTTTCCGGTGTTGTAACGACTCGAGATCAGAGTGTCGACAACGTCGGTCTCCCATGGGGTGTTTCGACCCTTACCGAGTTCGTCGATGACGAGAAACTCGCAAGACCCCAGAGACTGGAGCAGATCGTCGCCCTTGTTGCTACCGAACGCGGCTTGCAGCCTGCGCAACAAGTTGGAGAACTCGATGAACCTGGCGAAGACGCCATGCTCCATCGCCAGGACAGAGACAACAGAGCAGACCAGGTGCGTTTTTCCGACTCCGACAGGCCCATGGATCAGCCAGCCCTTGTCCCCGGTCTTGTAGCCCCTTGCCCATTTCTTGAGCAGAGTATGAGCTTGCCGCTGGGAGGGGTGGTTTTCGGCGGGCCTGAATGTGTCGAACGTGCAATCTCCCAGCTCGGAGAGAATCTCTGCCCCATTGTAAGCCCTCACTCGATGGTGAAGGATCGCACAATCACATCGCGCCGCTACCTGACGATTGTCCGTCTTACGAACGCGGGTCACGAACCCCGAGTCCTCGCAATCGGGACAGGGAACCTTGCAGGAGCAAAGAGCAACGGCGGCAAATGTCGGACCGTCTGCGCGCACCCACCCACGCCCGGAGCATTGCTGGCAGCTGTTTTCCTGGGGCATCTAGGTGCTCCAATAACAGAGAGTCGGTATACGGAGTTTCTCCCTCAAGACATCTTCCTGATCTTCGGGTGGTGCTCCATCCTCTCCGGTCAATCGCCGATGATAGATTTGCAGTATCTCCTCGTCAAGGAGCAGCAATTCGTAAGCAGCCGCGCCTTCAGCGACATCTTCTGTCGCCATGCGAGCATCCAGCGCCTCCAGACGCTCCTTCAGCGTTTCTTTGATGTCACGCTCGAGTTCCCTGTCCTCTGCAGCCTGGAGGAGCTCCAGTTCGGCACGCCGAGCCTTGAGAAACTGTCGTGGTCTGGACAGCTCCAGATCGGTCGCCTCTTCGTCCCGCGTCCAGACCTTGATGTGCGTCCGTATTCTCTTCTGGTAGAAGGACAAGCGATGAGGAGGACGTTGACCCGGCGTAGCGTGATCCCGCCAGCCGTCGATGCCTTCGGTGACCCCCCGGATCACGACCCCCATCGGGATCCCGCGCTCATACCAATCCTGAACCAACTCGATGTCCCTGGGCGCCAGAACGAAGCCGCCCATGCGCATCGCTGCGAAGAAGCGCTCGATCTCGGAGAGGTACGATCGGTGGGAGTCAGACACTGTCTAAATATCGAGGTTCGACACCGCCAGCGCGTTCTCCATGATGAAGTCACGCCGGGGGGCCACGTCGTCGCCCATTAGGAGGGTGAATATCTGATCTGCGGCCACCGCGTCCTCGATGCGCACCTGGAGGAGGGTCCGGCTCTCGGGATCCATGGTGGTCTCCCAGAGCTGATCCGGGTTCATTTCGCCGAGACCCTTGTACCGCTGGATGCTGACGCCCTTGCGACCCCGCTCCATGAGCAGGTCGAGGGTGCCCTCCAGGGTTCCCTGCGCCTCCTCCCAGTCCTTCTCGTCGGTGAGGGTATAGGGAGGGCCCCCGAGGGACTTGAGGTCCACAGCGAGGCGTCGCAGGCGCTGGAACCGGGGTGATGTGAGGAGATCTCGGCCGAGGATGGTCCGCCGAGGCACCCCGTTGAGCATGCTCTGCACCTGGACCCGGAGGGTGTCGTTCTCGGTGTCGTCTTCGATCTCGAAGGACAGCGGGAACGCGCTCGGCGCGTGTTCTCGCAAGTAGGTCTCCATCACGCCCAGGCCCTGCTCCAGGGCAGCCTGGTCCTCCAGGTGGTGCCTGTCCAGCTCCGTGGCCGTGAGCAGCGCATCGAGGATCCTCGTGTCGGTGGTGTACTCGAACTGGCTGAGCCACTCCCGGTACCGCATGACCTCCCGCAGCACCTCGAGGAGGCGCTCCCCCTCGATGGGCGTCTCGGCAAGCCCCGTTTGGAGGGTGACCCCGTCGGTGCCGGCCAGGAGCAGGAAATCCTGCAGGGCCGCCTCGTTCTTGAGGTATTGCTCCCGTTTGTCCTTCTTGATCTTGTAGAGCGGCGGCTGGGCGAGGTAGAGATGCCCCCGCTCCAGGACCTCGGGCATCTGCCGGTAGAAGAAGGTCAGGAGCAGGGTGGCGATGTGGTGCCCGTCGACGTCCGCATCCGTCATGATCACGATGCTGTGGTATCTCAGCTTGGCGATGTCGAAGCTCTCCGGCCCGATCCCCGTACCCAGCGCGGTGACCATGAGGCCGATGGAGTCGTTCTTGATGATCTTGTCGAAGCGGGACTTCTCCACGTTGAGGATCTTGCCCCGGAGGGGGAGGATCGCCTGGGTGCGACGGTCACGGCCCTGCTTGGCCGAGCCCCCCGCTGAGTCGCCCTCCACGATGAAGATCTCGGCCCGGGCGGGGTCCCGCTCCTGGCAGTCAGCGAGCTTGCCCGGCAAGCTGGCGCTGTCCAGCGCACCCTTGCGTCGGATCATCTCCCGGGCCCGTCGGGCTGCGTCCCGGGCCCGGCTGGCCTCGAGGCATTTCCCGATGATCTGCTTGATAGAGCCCGGATTCTCGTCAAAAAACATCGCCAGGTTCTCG
This sequence comes from uncultured Myxococcales bacterium, assembly GCA_964576155.1. GTDB lineage: Bacteria > Myxococcota_A > UBA9042 > CAIXZC01 > CAIXZC01 > CAZNWW01. The sequence goes on from CAZNWW010000009.1 coordinate 19,711, forward strand.
TTGAGGACCGACTCGACGAGGCCCCTGATCTCCGACGAGACCAGCTTGTCCTTGGTCTGGCTGGAGAACTTGGGGTCCGGCATCTTCACCGAGAGCACCGCGACCAGGCCTTCGCGCACGTCCTCTCCGGAGAGCGCCCCGTCGTTCTTGAGGAGGTTCTGGGACTGGGCGTAGGTATTGACCGAACGGGTGAGGGCGGCCCGGAGACCCGCCACGTGGCTCCCGCCGTCCCGGTTGCGGATGTTGTTGGTGAACGCGAAGATGTTCTCCTGGTAGGACGTGGTCCACTGGAGGGCCACCTCCACCACGATCATGTCCTTCTCGCCCATGATGTGGATGGGCTCCTCGTGGATCTTCTGCTTGTTCGCAGCGATGTGTGCCACATAGGAGGTGATCCCGCCCTCGTAGACGAAGACCTCCCGCTTCCCGGTCCGCTCGTCCTCGATGGCGATGGTGAGGCCGCTGTTCAGGAAGGCCAGCTCCCGCAGGCGCTGAACCAGGATCTCGAACTGGAACTCCGTCTGGGCGAAGATGTCGGGGTCCGGATAGAAGAGGACCTTGGTTCCCCGCTTGTCCGTGGGACCCATGACCTTCAGCGGCGCCACCGGGACCCCGCGGATGTACTCCTGGTAATGGACCTTGCCCTCCCGGTAGACCCAGAGCTTCAAGTCCTCGGACAGCGCGTTCACCACGGAGACGCCCACGCCGTGGAGACCGCCGGAGACCTTGTAGGAGCTGGCGTCGAACTTGCCGCCTGCGTGGAGCTCCGTCATCACAACCTCTGCCGCGGACCGGCCTTCCTCTGCGTGGTCCCCCACAGGGATGCCGCGGCCGTTGTCCTCCACGGACACGGAGCCGTCGGCCATCACCTTCGCGGTGATGAGGTCGCAGTACCCGCCTAGGGCCTCGTCGATGCTGTTGTCCACCACCTCGAAGACCAGGTGATGCAGCCCCGTCCCGTCGTCGGTATCCCCGATGTACATCCCGGGGCGCTTACGCACCGCCTCGAGGCCCTTGAGGACCTTGATGCTCTCTGCTCCGTATTCTTCGTTCCCATCGGTGACGTCGCCGCCCTCGATTTCCGTGTTCTTCTCGTCGACCATGGCCAATTATCCTTCGAGCGCGCGTGCGATCGAGAGATCGCGTTAAGTTATAAGACTTTAACGCAGGCGTGCGCGAAAGTAAACAGCCAAATTCAGTCGGAGTCGGCCACTGCGGCGGGCTGGTTGAAGCGCTCGAACTGGCGAAGGCGCTTGCCGGAGACATAGTCCGGACGGAGCCACTTGCTGTCCTTCTCGTCCAGATCTTTGTACATCGCGTCCTCTACCTTGTACCGGGTCCCCTCCAGGAGCTTGGAGATCTGCTTCTTCGTGGCCCCCCTCAGGTGCTTCCTGCCGCCCGGATACTCGGCAACCTCGAGCTCCCAGGGGCTGGGCTGGTATTGATCCTTCCCGAGCTTGGTCCGGCGCCACTTCCTGCGGAACACGGTCCTCTGGCTCTTGAGGCGCTTCAAGGTGATCCCCGGGCGGCCGTAGTACACCAGAGCGTCCTTCACCGTTTTGACCTTCTTGAACCGGACACGATCCGAGTGGGTCACCTCCTCGAGCTTGAATCGATAGCGGGTCTTTACGAGCTCCATGGGCCCGCTCACCCGGGCCATGAGCTCTCCCTTCCCCGTCCGGCCCAGCTCGAGGCGTACGGGGAACGGGAAGGGATTCCGGAGCTTCAGGTCCTTCTTGCCGAAGTCCACCGTCGCGTCGAGCCCCAGGCGAGTGTAAGCGACCCGGAAGCGATGCTGATTGCGCTCCAACTCCTCGAGCCCCGCGAAGAGGGAGGCGCCGTAGAGGGTGCTGGCCACCTGGCAGATGCCGCCCCCGATGCCGTCTGTGTAGCCATAGTGTGCGATGACCTTGGCCTCGCGGTACCCGGTCTCCTCGCTGCGGGGACCCACGCGCTGGTTGAAGCTGAAGGTCTCCCCGGGACGCAACACTACTCCGTCGATGGCCCGGGCGGCCTTCTCAAGGTTGTGGCTGCGGGGGCCGTTCCACCAGGAGTAAAGCGTGTAGCAGCGCCCCAACTCCAAGGCGAAGGCTGCCTCCCCGGACCAGGCGCAGGGCGGACTCACCGGGTCCCCGGGCAGGAGTACGCGGAGGTTACCTCCGGCCAGCTCGGAGACCACACACACGGGATCCCGATCCAGGGCGAAACGCGGCTCTGCAACGGCCAGGGTCGAGGCGATGAGAATCATGCTGATCAGAATGGGCATACGGACCTCCCCGCCCCAATGTATCATTGGGGGCGAGGGACCCAAATATCAACCCGGTCATCCTGAGCGACCTCAGGGAGTCGAAGGACCTCAGGCGTTGCATCCTCCCACCCTGAGATCCCTAGGCTTGGCTCCTAAGAAACTCCCCGGTTGAGATGTTCGGACACAACCGCACCGAAGTTCAAGCTTGGTACGGCGCGCTCTCTTCCCCCCTTGTTGGGGGAAGTGCCCGGAGGCGAGCGCAGCGAGCCGGAGGGCGATGGGGGCGGGACCCCGTGCAGAGAGCTCACACACGGATCTCTGCACGGGGTCATCCCCCCTCCGCCCTACGGGCACCTCCCCCAACAAGGGGGGAGGGTTGTCCTTGCTCACCTAAAAAGTTGGTTGCTCCTAGGAAACTCCCCCATCGGTACTGAGCATCGAAGGACCTGTGTTTCTGATCATTGAGTCGACCGGCAACGCCGGTTGAGGTGCTCAGGATGTCGGGCTCGGGCGGGCCACCAGATCATAGTCCGACGCTTCCGTGACCTCACAGGCCACGATCTCCCCGGGCGGGGCGTCGCAGAGTTCAAGATATGTGATCCCGTCGGTCTCCGGGGCCTGGGCCGCGGTCCGGCCCGTCAGGACCCAACCGTGCTCCTCCGACGGACCCTCGACCAACACGTCCACGACGCGCCCGATGTCGGCCTCGTTCCACTGACAGGACACGGCCTGCTGTGCCTCCAGGATCCGGTCTCGCCGCGCGGCGGCCACCGCTGCGGGGACCTGCCCGGGCAGCGCAGCAGCAGCGGTGCCCTCCTCCGGT
>CAZNWW010000010.1:0-22648 GCA_964576155.1 uncultured Myxococcales bacterium
CAGGACCCCGTCCACGTGGACTTTGCCGGTAGTCACCAGAGTTTTTGCGTTCTTCCAAGAGAGGCCGAGCCGGTCTCTTACCTGGCGGTCAAGGGGGATCCCTGCCGTCGATGACCAATGTGTTTTGATGTGTTCTAGAACCACGCGTATTTATCGTCCTCGTACTTGTTCATGTACTCGACGATCTTCTTCAGGTTCATCTTGAAGAGGCGGTAGGGGGCCTGCTTGCGGTTCCGGTGCCCGTCGGGCTTGTCCATGAAGAGGAACCGGGAGAGATCTTCGGTGCTGCGGATCCCGACGCGGCGGGCGAAGGTGGGTGGCCCCCTCTCACCCCTGACGAAGCCGCGGAGCGCCTTGAGGCGCAGGTGGGTGCGCTTGTTGAACCGGGAGATCTTCAGGTTCTTCCTGAGGTCGTCCCAGGACCGGTAGGCGGCCCCCTTGAAGGTGCCGCCGTTGTCCAGGGAGAAGAGCCGGGAGGGGCCGAAGTCGAAGACGCAGGTCTTGGTCTCCTTGACCTCCCCGGAGATGGACTTGAACTCGACGTTCGCGCCGGGGAAGCGGTCCTCGTTTGCGTTGAGGACGTCCATGACCAGGAGGTCCGAGAGGTCCCGCGCCAGGAGGTCCTGGTCGATGACTCCCTTGTAGGTCCCCTGCTTGCAGCGGTCGGGCTTGTAGTAGCGTGTCTTCTGGGTGACGGAGATGTTCTTCCCCTTCTTCGGGCGGGCGCCCTTCCGGGTCAGATGCTTGTAGATCGAGTGTCCCTTGAGCTTCTTCACCTTGCCGATGGCCCCGAAGAACTGAAAACCGTGGACCCACTCCTTGAGCGCACCCTCCAACTTCTCGTTCCGGCAGGCCCGGATGACGCGCTTCCTGTTTTGCTCCTTCGGGCCCTTGTACTTGACCTTCTTGAGGGACGCTACGAGCTTGTCACACCCGCTCTTGTCCAGGGTGGCACGGACCGTCACCGGGAAGAGTGGTTCTATGCCCAGGAGCTGAGCCATGCGCCACGTGAAGATCTCGCCGCGGTGGTAGGTGTTCCCGTTGGTGGGCTTGAAGGCTGCGATGTTGTTCCCCTTTGCGTCCTTGACCTTGACCCAGATGGTCGTCCCTTCGAAGCCTTTCGGGGCCTTGAAGGTCAAGGACGACGAGGTCAGGTTCAGGGTCGAGAGGGTCGCCTCCCGCATCTCGAGGCCCTTCATCAACGCGACGTGCGCCTCCGGGGCCTTCTTCTCGATACGGGCTGCCGCATCCATGGCTGCGTCGAAGAGGCGTAGTCGGGCCAGGAGACGCGCGGTGCGCTCGAGGTCGTCGGCCCCTCGCACCAGCGGGAGGGCCTCATTCGCGCTGGCTTGAGCTGTGCTCCACTCGCCGTCGTACCGCAGGCGCTCCCCCCTTCGCATCCAGAACGCACCCCGGGCCGGGTTCGGGATCTTGGTGCGGTCATCCTTGAGGGTCGCCGGATGGGTGAAGGCCTCGGATACACCGGAGCCAGCGTGGGAGACCACCACGAGGTCGCAGGACTCGTGCCAGCGGACATGGATCGGGAACGCCCGCCGCTTCTTCATCGTCTGTGCGTGGATGATCTTGCGCCAGTGAGCCAGGGAGAGGTGTACGGTGATCTGACTCCCCTCCGCCTCGACCTCCACCATCGCGGTGAGATCCCGGCACATGGGTGAGAAGACCGGGAACCGGCCCAGGTGGTGTTTCTTGAGGAGCGCCTCCGGGAGGCAACCGGTGGAGCGATTCCTGAGGTCCATTCGGAGCTTCTCGAGGCTGCAGCCCGTGACCGTTGCCGACGCGAGGACCTCGCCCCCGGCGTCGACGACCTCCAGCGCGAGATCTCCCTCGAGCTGACGGCCGGCCAGGTAGGGGAAGCCCTTCTTGCCGAAGACCAGCGCCTCCCCCCCAGGGGTGGCTCCGGTCTCAGCGCGGGCTGCCCCCGGGGCCGTAAGTGTCATCCACGAGAGCAGCAGAATCAGGATCGGTTTCATCCTTTGCATGGACGCTCTACGCCTCCTCGGCTCGTTGCGAACCAAAACTAGCATACGGCGGCCTCAGGGGACTCAAAAACTTCAGGGAGTATTCAGATTATCTCAGGGCCATGCCGGGGGATATCGGCGACGGCGATTGATGGGCCTCCAGCGGCCTACTCTCCCTTTCCAATGACGTCATAATGTGAGAAGCGCATCATGAAGGTGCCGCGGCCCTGGGTTCGGGTACGCAGGTCCTTGGAGTAGCCGAACATGCGCTGCAGAGGGACCTTGGCCTGGAGGATGCGCCGGTTGCCCCTCTCGAACATCTCCTCGACCCGCCCCTTGCGCTCGTTGATCGAGGAGATCGCGTCGCCGAGGTTCTCCTCGAGGACAGAGACCTCCACTGCCATGATGGGCTCCATGATCTGCGGTCCGGCGCCCTCGCAGGCTATCCGGGCCGCCTCTCCGGACGCGATCCGGTATGCGACGGGGTCGATGACACCTTCGGTGAACTCTGCGCCGGTGAGGATGATCTTCAGGTCGGACATCTGGTAGCCCTGGACCGGGCCGGACCGAGCGATGTCCATTGCGCCGTCCTTGCAGACCTCCAACAGCTCCGGGGTCATGCTGGCGTGCTTGAAGGTGCTCTCGAACTCGACGCCCTTGCCCCGGGACAGCGGCACGACCTTCACCGAGGCCGCGCCGAAGACCCGCTTCTCGTCGTGGGTCCGGTCGAAGCGTGCGTCTGCGCTGCTCGTCTTGGAGATCGTCTCGCGGAGGACCACCTGGGGCTTGCCCACCCGGACCTCGAGGCCGAACTGGCGCTTCAGGCGGTCTGCGATGATCTCGAGGTGGAGCTCCCCCATCCCGGCGATGAGCCGCTGGCCGGTCTCCTTGTCCTCCCGGGTTCGGAAGGTGGGGTCCTCCTCGGCCAGCTTGGCCAGGGTCTCGTCCAGCTTGTCCTTGTCCGCTAGAGTATAGGGCTCCACCGCCTGGTGGACCACGGGCTCGTATCCCTTGATCGACTCATAGAGGATCGGGTGGGTCGGCTCTGTGAGGGTGTCTCCGGTGGTCGTCTTCTTGAGCCCCAGGACTCCAACGATGTTCCCGGCGGAGATGGAGTCGATGCGCTTGCGGTTGGAGGAGTGCATCAGGAAGATCCGTGAGATCCGCTCCCTGAATCCATGGGTCGCGTTGAGCACGGTCTCGCCAACCGAGAGCTTTCCGGTGTAGATCCGGAGGTAGGTCATCCGGCGCCCGTCCTCCATTAGCTGGACCTTGAACGCCAGCGCCGAGAGCGGCGCCTTCTGGATCAGATCGCGCTCCACGGATTCGCCGGTCTTCGGGTTCTCTCCGGTGATGGTCTTCAGGTCCGCGGGCGCGGGCAGGTAGGCCACGATAGCGTCCAGGAGCGGCGGGATCCCGCGGTTGCGAAGCGCGGAGCCGCAGAGGAGCGGGACGATGGTCCGCGCCAGGGTCTCCCGACGGATCACCTTGCGCACCAGGTCCAAAGGGACCTCCTCACCCTCGAGGAAGAGCTCCGCTATTTCGTCGTCATGGTCCGAGAGGGTTTCGAAGAGGAACTCCCGAGCCTCGGCCGCAGCGTCCTCCAAGTCCGGTGGGATGGCGACCGTCTCGACTTCCGCCGGATCCGTGCCGTCCCATACGAGGCCCTTCATCTCCAGCAGGTCCACGACGCCTCTGTGCTCGCCCTCGAGACCGATTGGGATCTGGATCGGCAGGATGGTGACCTCGGTGAACTGGTTGCGGAGGCTCTCGAGGCATCGATCGAAGGACGCACCGAGACGGTCGAGCTTGTTCACGAAGACCATGCGAGGGATATCGAACTTGTTGGCCTGGTCCCAGACCGTCTCGGTCTGGGGCTCCACCCCCGCTACGCCGTCGAGGACCGTGATTACGCCGTCCAGGACCCGGAGGCTGCGCTCCACCTCCATGGTGAAGTCCACGTGGCCGGGGGTGTCGATGAGGTGGACCTCGTGTCCATCCCATTCAAAGGTGGTCACCGCGGAGGTGATGGTGATGCCGCGCTCCTGCTCCTGGACCATCCAGTCCATGGTGGCCTGACCGTCGTGGACCTCGCCCATACGATGCAGCCGACCGGTGATATAGAGGAGGCGCTCGGTGACGGTGGTCTTCCCTGCGTCGATGTGAGCCATGATGCCGATGTTCCGGACCTTGGTCGACGGTTGGTCACCCTTCTTGGACATGGCTCACACCTCCCACGCTCGCACAGAACCGCCATATAGAACCATAGGGGGTCGGGATCGTCAACGGACTCTGGGGTTGAGGGGTCCCTGGTACGGTCGACCCGTACCTCAGGTGTCTTGCCTCAGTTCACAGACCAGACCGCATCCCAGAAAGTATGGTCGCCAGGGTAGGTGAAGTCGCTCAGGCAGAAGTTGTAACGAAAATTGATGAACTCGGGGTTGTCAGGGTACAGGTAAAGGACGCCGAAGCAGTTTGAGTCTCCGGGGCCGTCCTTGAGCAGGATGTGGACCTCGTGCCAACCACCCTCGACCGTCTCATGGGGGAATCCAGACAGTCCACATAGGCGAAGGGAACGACCTCAAAGCCGCCGCCGAAGGTCGTTGTTCCGGTGCCACTCACCACCTGGAGTCCCGTTGCCTCCAACTGGATGGATTCGGTCCATGTGGGAGCGCTGGGCACTGCTACCAGATCCAGAAGTGTCACCGTCTCTGATACTGTATTTCCCGATGATATGCAGGTGCCTGACGCAGTCGTCCAGGTCAGGTCCTCGCTGAAGCTCTCGTAGTAGAGGTCCTCCAGATCGCCGTCGATGCAGTAAAGCCACATTACGGTCAAGTTATCATTCTCCGGGGCCACTATGGTGAACAGGACCCAGTCCTGGCCATTGAAAGTCCACTCTATCATGTGGGTGACCACGGCTGGCACAGGAACACCATTCAAATCGACGGTTCCGCTGTTTCCGTCGATTTCAATTCCATCGACGAAGTAGGACCCCGTCCCGTTCGCTGAGAGGCTGAAATCCGTGGTATGAGTGCCGGTAACCGTGAGCAAGCCTGCTCCGTGGTCCTCCCACACAACATCCAGCGATGTAGTTGAATCCGGATAGAACTCCTCGACCACATCCTCGCTCACATCCTCGTTGCCGAAGCCGCTGCCATCCAGCAGGAAACAGCCGGGCACAAACGCACCGGAAGCCACCAGCACGCCGATGCCTGAGACCAGCCTGGAGCTTGCAAGAACTTTCATTACAGTTTGTTGCCTCCGTCCAGATTATCCAAGGAGAGGTCAGGGAGTGTCAAGCGCGCCTGGCCGGAAACACAGGGTAGTCGCAGAGTCGGTGTATATGGCTTTCATCCTGAACGCAGTGTGTCAGAGGTTTGTGAGGAGTTTCCGGAGTCGATCAACCCGGTAGTCGGCCTCCTCGGCGAGGTCGACGAGGGTCTTGGCGTCGAGACCCTCGGTGGGTTTGGGTGTCAGGGTTTCGCCGAAGGCAAACCAGGCCTTGGCCAGGACCTCGAAGGCCTCGGCGCTGAACCACTCGACGCCCTCGTGCTCGTTGACCTGGAGGAAGCGTCTTGCCGCTGGAGTGTCCAGGAAGGCCTTGGCCAAGGTCGCTTCGTCGACTTGGGCCGTGCCCTTGGACAGGGCCAGGACGAGGTCAGCGTCCTCGAGGTCTCTGGTGAGGAGTCTGGCCAGGAGACCCTCGGTGTCGGTCCCGACGAGGGCGCCGAGGAGTGTCGCGGTGACGAAGAGTTTTTTCTCTGCAGGGATGGCCTCCAGGAGATCCCGCCAGCCCTCCAACAATGGAGCGAGGCGCTGCTCCTCCAGGGCCAGGTCCATGTCGGGCACGCCGGCACCGGCCAGGTGGGCCTCGAGGCGCCGCCACTCGCCGTTCTCGTCGTGGATCAGGCGGAAGTTCAAGAAGGCCTGGTGCTGGTACCCGCCGAGCATCGTCTGGAGGCCATTGTCTGCGAGGTTGCGGCAGGTGCGCAGGTAATGGAGCCCGGTTCGATGGTCCTTGAACGAGACGAGGTCCGCCTCCCCGGTGGGCAGACCGAGGGCCTCAACGAGGCTGCGCCGCTCCAGATATTGTGCGCCACCCGTGGCAGTATTCATCGCGCAGGACGCGTGGATGGTTCCCGCGGTGCTCTCGTAGGCGTTGTTGTACAGGATCAGGGCGCGGTCGTCCCCGGCCTGGTTGGAGTATGCGAAGACGTTCTCGTCCACGCCCCCGTCGGAGCGGACGAAGTCGTAGAGCGCGAAGTGCTCCGCGCCGCTGAAGAGGTGGCGCAGACGCATGAGGGGGAAGACCTCCGCCTCGTGCCGGCGCACCAGGTCCTGGTCCACCTGCTCGTCCCAGTAGGCCCGCCGGTACTCCATGCCGTACTTCTCTGTGAAGCCCTCTATCTGGCCGTGTCCCCACATAGGCAGTCCGGGAAGGGTGACCATGAGGAGGGCGCAGCCGATGTACTTGTCGCCCTTGCCGAACTGCTCAACCGCGGTGCGCTCGTCCGGGTTGTTCATGAAGTTGACGAAGCGCCCGAGGACCTCGGGGCTGAACTCCAGGACGTTGCGGATCGTCGCCCGGTACTTGGAGTTCTCCTCCATCTTGAGCATGTTCATGAACGCGGAGTTGTAGACCCGGTGCATGCCCAGGGTCCGCACGAAGTAGCCCTCCATGAGCCAGAAAGCCTCGGCGAGGAGCAGGGTGTCCGGGGCCTCCGCAGCCACCCGGTCCACCACCTCCCGCCAGAACTCCATGGGGACGTGGCGGTCGAAGTCACCCTTGGACATCCCGTGTTCTGCGCGGGAGGGGATGGCGCCCGCGTCCCCGGGCCGGGGGTACCAGAGGCGCTGGATGTGTTTCTTCGCCAGGGTCATCGCAGCGTCGAAGCGGATCACGGGGAAGCGCCGCGCCACGTGCAGGATCTTCTGGATTACCGCCTCCCTGGTCTCGGCCTGGAGGTAGTCCAGCTGCGCGGTGTCGTTCCAGGGCATGGAGGTGCCGTCGTTGCCGTGATAGACGTAGCGCACCCGTCCGTCCCGATGGTCCGTGTGTTTAAACACCACCGCTGCGTCCCGTTTCTCCCAGTACCCGTCCTCGATCTGCACCTTGATGTCCGGGTGCTCGCTGAGATCGTCGCAGGAGAACTGGTAGCCGGGGTAGGGGGGGTGGTCGAGGTGAAGGAAGCGGTCCGGGTGGTCCACCATCCACTGGGAGTCGAGGCCCGTGTGGTTCGGGACCATGTCCGCCGCCAGGCGGATGCCCCGGGCCCAGGCCCGATCCTTGAGGTTCCGGTACGCGTCCTCGCCACCCAGATCTGCCGCGATCACGTAGTCGACCAGGGAGTACGCCGAGGACTCTGCCTCCGGGTTTCCGCACGCCCGCTTGAGGTTCCGGGAGGCCGGGGAGCGCTCCCAGAGGCCGATGAGCCAGAGACCGGTGAAGCCCCAGCGCCCCAGCCTGTCCAGCTCCTCGTCCGGGATCTGGTCCAGGCGCGCTATCTCCCGCTCGTACTTCCTGGAGAGTTGGTCCAGCCACACGTAAGTGGACTTGGCCATTAGGACCACGTTGGACATCCAGTGAGCGTCCGCGCTGAACCGCTCCTCCTCCGGGTCGTCCGCAGCGTCGCTGAACTCCAAGACCTGGGCAGGTCCAGGACCCGTGCTCCGGTGCTGCTGCTCCTCGGAGAGGATGTCCTTCGCCAGGGTCATACGCTCCAGGAGGTCCGCCGGGAGGAGGTCCGCCCACGCAGTTTTCACGTACTCGAGTTGGTCCTCGAGGGAGCCCGGGTGGGCCCGCATCGGTGCACGAAGGACCTCCACCAGCGGCAACCCGAGGCCCGGCACACGCGGGCCCTTGGCCAGGTGCTCCTCGATGAGGGAGACCAGCACCCGGTAGGGAACCCGCCGGGCCAGGGGCTCGTCGTCGAAGAGCTCCCGGATGGTCTGCATCGCCGGGTTCTCGCCGGTGAGGCTGAGCAGGACCATCTCCCGGTCCGAGCGCTCCGGACCGGTGCCGGCGTCACTCCCTTCGAGGAATCCAGCCGCGTTCGCGGCGCCGGTGCGCACCGCAGGGGGAGGATACCGGCCCACGAAGGACGCGGCGCAGCGCTGTACTTCGCGATCGCCGAGTTGAGTGATCGCGTGGGTGTGCGCCCGCTGCAAGGCCTCGGGCTCGTCTTCGTTGTACAGATCCCACACGGTCCGCAGCGCCTCGGTGATGAGGCCTGCGGTGAGGACTTGACCCGTGCTGACGGCCGGTTGCTCTGTTGGCTGGATTACACCGAGCCTGCTGTTCACCGTGTCGACGAGGCGCCGGATCCCGGCGACAGGTGCGGTGCCCTCCGGGGCCTCCTCCCACTGCGCACGCTGGAGGATGTCCTCAGAGAGCGCCAGTCCAAAGGGGAACCACTTCAGTCCTCGGCTCGTGGTCTTCATCGTTGCCTCCCGTCTCGGGGCCAGCGGCAATAGTACCCTTCATCGTCCGGCTCGTCGGCCACCCGCCGGAAGAGCACCAGCGGGTATCGACCGGAGAACTTGAGCGCCGGAACGTCGAAGATCTTGTCGGGTTTGAAGTATCGGCGGATCACCGGGTGCCTGGCCATCCGCTTGGGCGAGAACATGCTGCGAGGTGACGCCACCACGTACCGGAGTGGGGTACGGCACACGGTCTCCCAGAACTCTTCCTCGGTGACGAGCCCCGCGGAGAACCGCTTCCGGTTCGTGTCCACGAAGTGGGCCGCTACGTCGCGGCCGGAGAGGATCGCCAGGAGGGGCGTGGTCATGGACGCCCCGGCCAGGGTTTCACCTTCCTCGGAGTGGGCCGCTATGTAGGCGCCGATCTCGTGCGCCTTGGTGAAGTGGTGCTTCTTGTTCCATAGGTACCGGGGAATCGCGTCCTCGAGGGCCCCCTTGATTCGACAGTGTCGCCAGGCCCTGGATCGCACCTGTGCGCCCAAGGGATTGTCGGGGAAGCTGTCCTTCCAGGGGTAGCATTTCCACTGCCCAGCACCCTTGACCTCCTCCGGGAAGCGCTCCCGACCTATGTCCAGGGCGAAGACGGGGGCCAGGCCGGCGGCGCAGAGCAGCGCGACGGTAGCCGTGGCGGCGGCTCCTCGGCGGAGGACCATGGTCAGGTCCCCGGGGCGCTTGATGCATGTGCGGGCCGTGGCGACGAGGGCGGCCCAGCCGAGCCCGGCGGTACCCCCCGCTGCGAGGGCGGCCGGAAAGAGGAGGACAAGGTAGTAGAAGCTGTAGGTCTCACGCAGGACGCTCAGCTCCGCGGCGCTCCCGAGGAGGAGTACTGTGAAGAGCATTGGTGGGGCCCAGGCGCCGGGCGCGGCGGCCTGCGGCAGGCGGGCGAGGCGAGCCCCGGCCCAGGCGATGGGGAGGAGGAGCCCACCGAGGAGGAGGCCGGTGTGATAGTAGGCCGTGCGCTGGAACTCCTTGCCCTCCAGGAGGATGGTCAGGTCCCGCAAGACCCTGGCGGGGCCCGCGGGGTCGCCGGACTGCCAGGAGTGATACACCACCAGCGCTGTGACCGCAGCCCCGGCGGCCCCGAGTCCGAGGAGCGCACCCCGGCTCAACCCGAGGCGCGCTGAAAGCTTCCCCAGCGGGTGGCGCAGCACGCCGACCGTTACCACGGTTGTCCAGAGAGCAGCGAGCCACGCCCAGTCTACAGAGCGGAGGGCCAGCCACCCGGCCTCGGCTTGCTCCGGGCGGACGGGTTTCAGGGTGTGGAAGAGGTACACCTGGTCCAAGTATGTGGGTCCGGCCAGGGTCCGCATTCGGAGGTTGATCACCACTATGAGGGTCAGTGATGCGGCGAGGAACCGTAGGAGGTCCTTGGAGTTCCGGAACGCGAGGACCAGGGGCACCGCAGCGAGGATGGGTGCCGCATAGACGCCGGTGGACACAGCGGCCCCGGCCAGGAGACCGCCGGTATATGGCCGCTGGCGGACCACGCACCAGAGAGAGAGGGCGGAGAAGAGGACAGTGAGGTTGACCCCGGTAAGGTTCGATGACGCCTGGAGCTGCTCGAGGGCGAAGAGCCAACCTACCAGCGCCGCTGCACCACCCACTGCACCGAAGGGACGCCGTACGGTGTCCCACACGGCCAGGCCGGTTACGCAGGAGACAGCGAGGGGCAGGAGTTTGAGCAACGTCAGGGAGAAGCCCGTGACCATGCACAGGAGTCCTGGGATTGCGATGTGGAGCGGTGGATGTGCGAAGAAAAAGTCCCTGTACGGCATGATCCCCCGGGTGAACAGGAGGACGTCATAGAAGTAGATGTTCTCGTCCCCGGCGGAGAGGCCTGCGGCCTCCAGCTTTACCGCTATGTAGGCCACGAGGACCATAATGGGAAACAGGGCCGAGAGCGTCCTCGCCTCCCAACGGCCGGGACGTGCAATCGCGCCGTTCGCAGCGAGCCGAGGGAGGGCCCACCAGAACAGGCCGAACCCCATGATGGACGCGAAGAGGGACCAGGCCAGGCGCTCCGCCGCGACGTGGCCGATGCCCATGACGTGGAGCAGGAGTTGGATCAAGGGTGGGATCAGGGCCACGGCCAGGAGGGTCAGGCCCGCCACCCGCTCGAGTCGGCCGGTGAGCACCGCCGCTGCGCCGGCCAGGGCAGCGGCCAGGAGCATGAGCCCTGAGACCCCGACAAGGACCCCGGTCGGCGTCCCGCTGCCAAGCGCTTCTGCGTAGCGTGTAATCCCCATCGGGGCCTGGTTGATGCCGGGCGCTGGGATCAGGATGGACACCAGCAACAGGAGCAGCGGAATCATGGCCAGGGAGGCGGCGCCTCGGTCACGGCGCAGGAGGAGCGCGGCGCCGGCCAGGAGAAGGCCCTGCACGGGCAGGCCCCAGAGGTCCGCCCGGGCCCAGCTCCAAGGGAGCGGCGGCGCGGGAATCAGCAGCCATCGGTCGGCGAGCCACCAGGCGACACCGATCAGGGCGACGATGCGCCATAACGGTCGCAGGTCCCGTGTCATGGCTCCATCGGATGGGCCAGGACCGCACGGAAGACCTCCTCGACCGCGGAGTAGGGATCCCGCCTGCGGGACGCCAGCTCCCTATGCACGGCCTCGATGTCGTAACCGCCCTCCGCGAGGGCGTCCAGGTGGTTGAGGAAGCGCTCCAGGAGCATCCGCCGGAAGGTCTCCCGTGTCCGGTCCTCCTCCCGAGCCGCGAGGCGCCCGGTGGATTCGAGGCCTGTCCGGTGGTTGTGGATCGCCGCGATCAGCTCCTCGATACCCTTGTTCTGGGGTGCGACGGTCTGGAGGATCGGCACAGGCGTGTGGCTGGCGCTGCTGGACAGGAGGTGCTGGAGGTACTGGAGCTCACCGACGACCCGCTCCGCGCCGTCGCGGTCGGATTTGTTCACCACGAAGATGTCCGCGATCTCGAGGATCCCGGCCTTCATGTTCTGGATGTCGTCTCCGAGGCCGGGGACCAGGATCACCACTGAGGTGTGGGCGGTCTTGACGATGTCCACCTCGTCCTGGCCGACCCCGACGGTCTCCACAACGACGGCATCGAATCCCATGGCGTCCATGATGGTGACCACGTCGTTGGTGGACCGGGTGAGGCCACCCAGATGGCCACGGGTTGCGAGGGAGCGGATGAACACCCCGGGATCCCCGGCGTGTTTCTGCATGCGGATGCGGTCCCCTAGGATCGCGCCGCCGGTGTATGGACTGCTCGGATCGACAGCGACCACGCCGACCCTCTTGTCCTCGCTACGGAGCTTGCGCACCATGACGTCCACCAGGGTGCTCTTCCCCGAGCCCGGGTTTCCAGTGATCCCGATGATGTGGGCGTTGCCGGTGTGTGGGTAGAGGGCCTGGAGCTCAGGCACCGCACGCGGGTCACGGTCGTCCGCCCAGCGCATGAGCCGCGCGCCCGCGCGAAAGTTGCCCTGGAGGATCTTCTCAGCCAGCATGCGTCCCTCCGTGGAAATCCGGTTCCCCTCTTTATCAGGGGGGGACCCTTCGAGGTCACTTCAGGTGCTCCTGCACCAGGTCCAGAAGGTCGTCGCGTTTCTCGTGCCAGACCGCCTTCACCCGCCCGTCCGGCATCACGAGGTAGACCCCGGGGAGCTGCATGGATTGGCCCAGGTAGCGCTTCGCCACGACGTCCTTGAGGAAGGGATCGTAGAGAATCGGGAAGGTCACGCCGTGCTCCCTGGTCCAGCCTCTGACCTCCTCCAGGATCTCCTTCTGGGGCCGGTCGTCGGCCCCCTCCACCACCACGGAGAGCACTTTGACCCCCTCGGGGCCCAGGGCCTCGTGGATCGCCTGGAGGATCGGCATCTCCGCTTTGCAGGGCTTGCACCAGGTAGCGAAGAAGCTGAGGAGCACCATTCGCACCGGCTCCTTCGGCCGCTTCCCAACGAGGTCGCGCAGGCGCACCGTCGTGTCGCCTTTGCCGCCGAGGACGTTGAGGTTGAATCCCGGGGCCTTCTTTCCCAGGCCCACGCCCCCCGCAGGCGCTGCGGTCGCAGACGCGGCGAGCAGGAGGGCCGGGATCAGGAGCGCTATCGCTCGGCCCACGACGTGTCGTCCATTCCTTCTGAGGTCTATTCCGGTTTGCATGCGCCCTCGAGTTTATTCGCTGCCACGCCGCCCAGTTCATTCGTCAGCTTGTCTCGATTGAAGCCCCGCGTCATGAGGTTGCCCATGTCTCGTTCCCAGCGGATCCGCCCCGAGGCCTCGTGCACCAGCTTGAACACCGGGTGGGCCTTGACCACGATGAGGCCCCCGGTGCCGGTGTCGGTCACTGTGACGGAGAAGTCCGCCTCGAGACGATAGGGGCGCTCCCCTCCGCCGTGGTGGGGCAGATAGCCCAGGTCCCTGACGCAGCTGGAGAGCGCGCCGCCGATGGACGCTGTTGCCGCCTGGGGCAACGGAGGATCAGCCACGATGTCGATGGTCACAGCCCGACTTGCGAGCCAGGACGCATACTTGGCGAAGGGCAGAACCAGGCGTACGTACACCTTCGCACCGATGGTCTCGGGGCGGGGGGCCTCCTGAAGGGGCATCCCCTCGAAGACACAGTTGGACTCGGAGCGCTCCACGAGGCGCACGACCTCGTCGTAGTCGATGGTCTTGCCGCCCGAGGTGCTGTCTCGGAAGGTCTGGGCACGGATGGTCTCCATCTCCGATGACACCACCACCCGCAGGTCGTCGCAGAGGTCCGCCTTGGCCCGGTTCTTTGCGGCGTTGTAGGTCTCGCCCTCGCCCAGGCCCTGGTAGCAGCGTGGGCAGGACGGCGGGGTCCGGTACCACTCTGGAGCCGTCGGGGCCGCAGAGCAGCCGAGCAGGCTCAGGACGGCCAGGGAGACTGCGGCGCGTACAAGCATCGGGGATCCTCCGTGGGAATGGTCTGTCTTTCCGCAGGATTGTAACGGAAAGTGTGCAGGCTTGCCAGGGTCGCTGACGCCTGCCAAATGGGGATGGCGTGCCTTGCTCGCTGGGAGTGTTTATGGTAACAAAGACGGATTTCGGAACGAGCGATCCCAATCCCTCCGGAGGCCGGGAATCATGACCAGAACGCAGCACGCAGGCCGGTGCTTGACCCTGTTCATCCTCGCGGTGATCTTGACCACCATGCCCGCACGTGCCTTCGGCTGGGCCAACCTCGACGTTCGAAGTTGGCTGTCACAGCCCGGGGTCAAGCTCCTGGCGGTGGAGTTCTACGCAACCTGGTGCGGACCATGCATGAAGGCGGTGCCTCAGTGGAAGAAGCTCCACGAGAAGTACCGCGCCAAGGGTCTCCGCCTGGTGGTGGTCTCGGTCCAGGATCAGGGGGCCTGTGTGTCCCCGGATTGGAATCCGGACCAAGTGATCTGCGACGAAGACGGCACCCTTCAGCAGGTCTGGAAGGCGGGGGATCTGCCCCAGGCGTTCCTCTGGTCCTGGCAGGGCAACATGCTGGTGTCCCACGGCCACGTGGACCAGGTGGAGAAGGCCATCGAGGCCTACTTCGAGCGGATCCCGCGGATCATTGTTGCGACGCCCAAGGACGGGCGGGGCCAGGCCCTCGAGGATGGAGACGGGCTCAAGCGTATGGTCCGCACCGAGCTCAGCCGGGTGGCCAAGCTCGAGCTGGTAGCGGACAAGGAAACCCTGGAGGAGCTGCGCCGCCTCCGCAAGGAGGGGTACAGCCCCAACTACGATACGAAAACCGCCTGCAAGCTCGGCGCGGAGGTCTCCCCCAACTCCAAGCTCGACGTCACCCTGCGCACTACGGACTCCGGTCAGAGGCTCTACCTCGAGCTCTTCTCCATCGAGAACGGCTGTCTCACCGCGTCCGCGAAGGCGCCTGTCATGCAAGGAGACCTCGACGCCGCGGTGGTGGAGGTGGTGAACAAGCTCGTAGTGATGATGGCGGGCTCGGTGACCCTTCCGGGCCGGGCAACCACCGGGGCCAAGCCGGTGATGGTCGGGGAGACGGATATCGGGGAGACAGCCACGGACTGGAACCCCGAGACCTCTCAGATGGTGATAGCGAACTTCGAGTCGGAGCCTCCTGGCGCGTTGGTGATGATGGACGGGAATCTGCTCTGTCAGGACACCGCCAAGGGCTGCAGCCGTATGGTGGCGCCGGGCAAGCACCGGCTCTCCATGAAGCTCGAGGGCTACGCGGACAGGACCGAGACCGTCGAGGTGGGCGATGGCGCGACAATTCGCTGGACCCTGGAGGCGACCTTCGGGGTGTTGACCGTGCGCTCGACACCCCCGGGGCTGCCGGTGATGGTCAACCGCAAGGAGATCGGCCGGACGCCCATCGAGGCCCAGCGCACGGTCCCGGGCGCATACGAAGTGCTCGTGTCTTCACCTTGCTGGTTCGACAAGGGCCGCAACATCGTGATCCGCAAGGGCGAGGACGAGGTCCTGGACTTCGAGATGAAGCCCAAGGTGGGCGCAATCAAGGTTGTGGCCGTGGACGGGCAGGGGAACGCGGTGGCTGCAGACGTTTACGCGGACGGGCAGCTCGTGGGTCGGGCGCCCGGCACCTTCAAGGTCAATGTCTGCACGAAGAAGATCGGGGTTCAGGGAGAGACCGGTGGCTGGGCCGGTGCGGTGACCGTCTCTGAGCAGGAGGTCGTCGATGTTGAGGCCCGCCTGGCCAAGGGCGTGGTGGCGGCCAAGGTGGTCCCGCCTCCGAGCAAGAACCCCACCACCACCAAGAGCGGCACGAAGTCCAAGAAGAAGGACAAGTATCTGCCGTGGACCGTGGGGGTTCTGGGTGGGGTGAACGTCTCGACGTACCTCGGTGATGACGCCCCATCAGGCGCCGAAGCCCTCGTCGGCTTTGCCGTGGGACCCACCATCAATGTGCATGTGGGGAAGGGGTTCTATCTGCAGACCGAGCTTCTCTACTCCCGCAAGGGCGCCAAGCAGAAATGGGACGACTACGGGACGATGAAGGAGATCTCCCTGGATTACCTCGAGCTGCCGTTCTACGCGAAGTGGTTCACGAGCACCAAGTCAGTGCAATGGTATGCCGCCTTTGGCGGCTACGTGTCGTTCCTGGTAAACCACACCAAGCTGGTCGAAGACAAGTACCTCGAGAAGGTGGATGGTGGTCTGCTCCTGGGCATCGGCCTGGCGTTCGGGATTCCCCCCGGAACCCTCTTCATGGATGCTCGTTACGAGGTCGGCCTCGCCAAGATCTTCGACTTCCAGGATGACACCCCGAACGACATCAAGCTCGGCAGCTTCGGCCTCTACTGGGGTCTGCAATTCTAGTTTGCCTCTCCGGCGCCGCCGGCTGCTCCTTCCTGCCCGTTCAGTCCCAGGGACTTGCCGCCGCTGCCGCCCACGCCCGGCGCGCCGGCGAGGGTGAAGTCGTTGTCGTCGAGCCAGGTCTGAGCTGTACCCGCCGGGACGTCGTGGGCGAAGAGTCCGTAGGCGGGGCCGCCGCAGCCTCCTCCTGCTCCGCCGCCGTGGCCGCCGCGACCACCGCCGCCGCCCCAGCCGCCGCCGTCCGCGCACCAGGCGTCCGCTTCGACCGAGTCACCGTCCATGCCTCCGGGGCCGCCATCGCCGCCGTCGCCGCCGCGTCCTCCGATCCCGCCGTCGCCGCCGTCGCCGCCGAAGCCGGTTTGCACGTGGTTGCCGGTGATCTGGGGTGCGGAAGAGACGACGAAGAGTCCGAAGGACCCGCCCCCGGACTGACCGCCCTTGCCGCCGCCGCCCGCGCAGCCACCGGAGCCGCCGCCGCCGCCACCGCCGCCCACGTCGGTGCCCTGCATCAGGGGGACCCCGGCGCAGCCGTTGACCTCTACGCCTCCCCCTGCGCCGCCGCCGCCGCCTCCCGCGCCGTGGTCGCCGCCCGTGCCTCCGCTGCCTGCGGCAGCCAACCAGAGGCCGGCGCCGGACACCGTCCCTGACGCCCCGCCGCAGCCGCCGCCGCTCCCGCCGTAGGGACCGTCCGAGCCGGTGCCGCCTGCGACACCGGCGGAGGGCAGGAAGGGCTCACCGTCCGCGAGCTTGGGGACGTTGCAGATCGAGCAGCCACCGTAGATCAAGCTGTCGTACCCAGGCTGGCCGCCGTTTCCGCCGCCCACGCCTACGCCGTCGCCACCCCACTCCCCACCCGCCTGGGTCTGGGTGTAGGGACTGGACTTGGGTTGGCCGCCGGACTCGTCGAAGTCCGGGCAGACCCCGTCGCCGCCGTCACCGCCGTTCACCGAGGCGCCGCTGCAGGTCTTCTGGCCGCCGCCGCCGCCGATATTCCACTGACCTGTGTTGCAGGACTCGCCGCCCAGATCCTTCGCGTTGGCGCCCGTCGCGCCGTCGGCGCCGTTGGTGCCGTCGCCGCCGTCGTCCCCACCGAGGCCGTCCCTGCCGGTGCCGCCCACGATCCAGTTCCCGGTGATCCTGAGTGTGTCTCCTGCGTCCCGAATCCACACGCCGTAGCTGGATCCGCCGGATTCCGTGGCGTCGCCGCCGAAGACGTGGAAGCCTGACAGCACCGTGAGCGCCGCGGCCACCCCGTCCACGTTCATGGCGCCCGGCAGGGATGCGCTGGGGGGCAGCCCCAGGACCGCGGTCTGGTGGAGCAGGGGATCCCGCTGAGTGAAGTCCGCGCTGTAGCCGCCGTAGAGCCGGAGTCCCTCGGGCAGGAGGACCGACTCCACGTAGACCCCCGTGGCCACGTAGATGTTGGTGAGGCCCAGATCCTGCGCACCGAGGATCCCCTGGCCGATGGTCAGGAATGGCGCGGTCAGGGTCCCTGCGGCCGCGTCGGAGCCGTCCTTGGCTACAAAAACACCTTCGGTGACGACGCCGTCCATGCCGTCGCAGTTCGCGTCCCCTGGTGCGTCCGGGTCGTCACTGGCCCCAAGCAGCTCGCACTCGCAGCCGTCGTTGGGGTTCACGTTGACGTCGAACCAGCCGGCGTCACAGAGGCGGGAACAGACGGGGACCGGCCCCGACGCGTCGCAGACGCCATAGGCGTGGGGCGCGGACCAGCCCAGGCAGGAGTTGCCGCAAACCCCGCAATGCTCGACGGTGTCGTACGCCCCTGTCTGTGGGTTGAGGTAATCGTTGTCGGTTACCCCATCGCAGTCGTTGTCCTTGCCATCGCAGAGATCGTCCGGGAGCTGACACCCCCCCCAGCCGTCTCCGGTGCAGAACTGGACCCCGTAGCAGATGTTGGTGCCGGCCTTCTGCTTGCAGGCCTTCTCGAGGCCCAGGCTCTCTGGCGCGCATTCGCAAGTCCCCGAGTCCGGGCTGCAGAGCTGGTCGGAGGCGCCGCCCCCGAGGTCCACCGCCTGGCAGGAGTAGCCCTCGCGGCAGGTTGTGTCGTCTTCGCAATGCTCCAGACAGTAGCCACCCCCACCGAAGAGGACGCACCGACCGCCGGAGCACTGGACTTCTGACGAGCAGGGCTCGCAGGTCTTGTCCAGCTCGGGGACGCAGATGAAGATCAGGTCCGATCCGACCTCGACACCGACGCATTTATAGCCTGTCGGGCAGTCCTCGACGCAGAGCTTGGTGCAGATGTAGCCGTCGAGGCCTTCGATGCAGAAGCCGCTCAGACAGTCCTCGTTCTCGGTGCAGGGCGCGCCGAACTCACCGGGGTTCGGTGTGGTGTGGTCATAGCCGGGCAGCTCGACGCCGGGGCCTGTGTCTCCGGTCCCGCCATTGTCCGTTCCCGGCCCGCCGTCTTTGCCGGAGACGTAGTCCACGGTTTCCGTCGCGGTGCCACCGCAGGCTGCGGCCAGGATTACGAGGATCAGGAATGTGCGATGCATTGGAGCCTCCTTTAGGGCCGCCACGGAATATTCGCTCACGAGACGGTGTCCCCCCAGTGTATTCTTTCATTGGATGATATTCGCAAGGGGCATCCACATGAGAACTCGATTTATTTTATTTCTTTCCCTGGCCGTGGTGGTCGCGTTCCCGGACATAGCGGGCGCCCACCGTCATCCGATCCGTCTACGGGGCGACGTGGACGTGCGGCTCATCGTGAACGGGCGGACGCTCCCCTTCATCCGTCCAGTACGAGATCCCCGCAAGGTCAGGGCGCAGGAGGGAGACTCCTACGCGATCCGCGTCACCAACAACACCGATCGCTGGGTGGAGGTGGTAGCCGCGGTGGATGGCCTGGACGTGATCGACGGGGATCGCGCCGACTACTGCAACAAGCGCGGCTACATCCTCGGCCCGGGCGGCTCCTACGACATCGAGGGATGGCGGACATCCATGAACTCGGTGGACGAGTTCCGATTCGTGCACCCCGCGGCCTCCGAGGCCGCCCGCAAGGGCACCGCCTACAGCCACCTTGGTTGGATCCAGGTGGCGTTCTTCTATGGGCGCATGTCCGTGTCAGGCCCCCTGCTCCCCGAAGCCTCTGCGGGGGGCCTCAAGAGGAAGGACGCGGCTGAGTCAGCCCGGGGCGCGGCCGACGAAGATCTGGCACTTGATGGATTCGCCGAGGAAGCGAAGCCCGCCGCGAAGTCCAGCCGCCATCGCCCCAAGCCTTACCGGGATTGGCGCCTCGGCACCGGCCGCGGCGGCTCCAACTACGCGCCCGCGGAGGAGACGACGTTCTATCGTGACCACTCCACCCGACCCGATCGGATGATCAACGTCAAGTACACCCGCTGATTCATCATCCTGAGCGACTTAGGGATAGTCGTCATCCTGAGCGTAGCATAGCGGAGTCGAAGGATCTCAAGCATTGCCATGAGACACTTGAGGTCCCTCGGCTCCGCTCGGGATGACTGGAGAGTCAGTCCACCCACTCCTCCAGAACAGCGACCACCGATCTCCCGAGCGCGTCGAGGTTGTAGCCGCCCTCGAGGAAGGCTGCGATGCGGTCCTTGCAGTGGTGCGCGGCGAGGTCACGGAGGAGGGCGCCCATACGTGCGTAGCCGTCCTCGGTGACGGAATGTCCTGAGAGGGGATCCTGATAGTGGGCATCGAAGCCGGAGGAGATGAGGATCGCCTGGGGCCGGAATTCTTCCATGGCGTCGGCGAACCGCTCCGTGGCCTCCACGTACTCTGCGTCTCCCGCACCCCAGGGGTGAGGCATGGACAGGGTCGTGCCCTTGCCCTTGCCGCCGCCGATGTC
The DNA here is from genome assembly GCA_964576155.1 of uncultured Myxococcales bacterium. Classification (GTDB taxonomy): domain Bacteria; phylum Myxococcota_A; class UBA9042; order CAIXZC01; family CAIXZC01; genus CAZNWW01. Next base: position 19,578 of record CAZNWW010000010.1, read on the forward strand.
GTCCTCGACCCCGGTCCCCGGGTAGTGGGGCCATTGGTGGACCGAGGCGTAGAACACCGTGGGATCATCCCAGAATGTGTGCATGGTGCCGTTGCCGTGGTGTACGTCGAAGTCGTAGATGGCGACCTTCTCGACCTGGTGGACCGCCTGCAGGTGCCGCGCGGCCACCGCCACGTTGTTGAACAGGCAAAAGCCCATGGCCCGGTCCGACTCCGCGTGGTGCCCCGGAGGGCGCACAGCGAAGAAGGCACGCTCGAACTCTCCGGCAGCGATGCGGTCCAGCCCGGCGAGGCTGCCTCCCACTGCGTTGAGGGCCACGCGGAAGCTCTCCCGGCTCACCTGGGTGTCCCCGTCCAGATACGAGGCGCCCCCCTCGATTCGGCGTCGGATGTCCTCGACGTAGCTCTCGTCGTGGACCCGCAGGATCGGCTCGGTGGTGGCCTCTACCGCAGCGAGTCGGGGCAGGTCCTTCAGCCGCTCGGATGCTCCGAGGGCTGCGTTGATAGCGTCGATGCGTTTCCGGTTCTCGGGGTGCCCGTGGTTACGGTGTTCCTTGTAGATCGGGTCGGTCAGGATGGCCAGCATGAAGTCCTCCAGGCGCATTCGGCCCCCAGTGTAGCCCCGGCGCGCCCTGGGCCGCAACTGCCGGCCACGCTAACTGCCCGTCGCCTCCGTGACCTCGTCCATCGAGGGGAGGCTCAGGTTGGAGAAACGCGCCGTGACCCGGAAGAAGAACCCGGGATACTCGTAGAGCGGCGCGAGGGGCTCCGTCGCGCCGACGGAGTAGCCCCAGATTGAGGCGAGCTCAGTGTGATCGTCGCCCATACCGGCAACCTGATCCAGGTATGCACCTACAGATTTGGACTCGATGATCTCGACCTTCCCCATCTGCTCCAGGATCGGGCTGTGGCGCCGGGTTGGATCATGGTCGAACTGCAGGATCCGCCGTCCGTCCGCGGTGATTCCGATGCAGCGGAAGGTCATGCTCTTCCCAACCCCCGGCATGTTCAGCACGTTGCGGTCCGTGGGCAGGAACGGGACCCCGGTCTCCCGGCGGAGCTTGTTGATGGCCCGCACGAGGGTCTGGGGCCGGTTGGGCAGATCCCGGATGCGGTGCAGGTAGACATATGGGATCAGCCCCACGTACTTCTCCTCGACCTGCTCCTGAACCACCCGGGCCGAGGGCGCGAAGTTGTGCTGATTCTCCCGAAAGCCCTTCACGGTGAAGGTGTAGTATGGGAGGACGCCGATGTCGTTGAGTCCCTGGCGCAGCCGCGCTGTGTGCCCTCGTCGTGAGGCCGCGGTGATGAAGACCTGCTGGTTCGTTACCGTCCAGCCGGTGGCGAGGAGCTTTCGCACCGCGGACCGGACCTCGTGGGTGATCTCCATGGCGGACTCGAAGTGGGTCTGGATGAAGAACTGGCGCACCCCGAGCTTTGACGCCCGGGTCTTGAACGCAGCCAGGATCCTCAGGAGGTTGGCGGTGATCCGCTGCGGCATGTACACCGGCAGCCGGGTGCCCAGCCGGACCCGCTGCAGCTCCGCGTACTTCTCGCCGTCCCGCCGGTCCCGGTTGGCCGCCTGTTTGGCCTCGGCCATGCTGCAGACGGCATCGAAGATCCGCTCCAGGGACTTGTCCGAGCTCATGAGGGCGTCGCCGCCAGTGATCAGGATGTCCCTGAGCTGGGTGTCCTCCTCCCAATACCTGAGGAGCCGCCGCAGCTTGTCCGTCCATGCCTCCCGGGGGGTCAGCTGATCCAGATCGAAGTTCAGGTTGCCCCGCTGGAAGTCGTACATCCGCTGGCAGGAGGTGCAGAGGCCCCCGCAGGCGCGCCCCATGGTCTCGGGGATCAGGATCGCCACGTCAGGGTAGCGCCGGTGGACGTTGTGGTGGCTGGGCAGGACCCAGCCTGCCTCGTTGGGCTTGCCCGGCTCGACCAGGTCTTCTTTCTCCCACGCAGAGATGTGGCCGAACTCCTCGACGAGCTGACGGCTGTAGAGCACGTAGTCCCGGATGGCGAGGTCTGTGTTCGCCAACTCCTCGGGCGGGTCTACATTGAGGAGGGAGAGGTAGTAGGGATTGACGAAGAAGGGGATGCCCTTCTCCCGGGCGGCGCGGAGCACCGCCATGGTCTCCCCGGAGAGGCTGTCGCCCAGGAGCTCGTTGAGATCCTCGGGGCTGCGGGCCGCGAACTTCAGGTGGAATCGGTGGTCGGTCCACCACTCGTGCAGCCGCTGGAGCTTCTTCCGGGGGGACATCTCTTCATCGAAACGGTAGCGGTCCGTGCGGACCTTCCCGTCTTCGATCCTTGTCCGGATAACTCCAAGGATCCGCTCCCGGTTCTCTCGCCGCAGCTCAGCGACCGGCCTGTCCAGTCCTGACGGATGGCGAGCCATCCAGAGGCCGACCAGCGCGGGCTCGGGGAGGTTGCGCTCGAGGGTCCCGCCCAGCTGTCTGAACAGCTGAAGCATGTCCAGCCAGAAAGCGGCGCTGACGTTCGCCTTCCTGCCGCGGGTGGAGTCGAAGAGGACGCCGAAAGGTCGGGTCACGACCTGCGCTTTACGCAGGTTCGGGTCGTGGAAGTTCCGCCCGGCGTGGTCCATGTAGTCCAGGATCCGGATCGCAGCGATCTCGTTCCATCGGAGGGACTCATAGAGGAGGCGTCGAATGGTCGGGCTCTTGTAGAAGGTCCGCGCCTCAGGGCTGTTCATCAGCTCGGACTCCATCCACTCCCGCAGCCTCCTCCGGACGTCCTTGATGGTTCCCGCCTCGGCCAGGATCGAGGCCAGACGCGGATTCTCACTGATGAGCTGGCGCCGGATTGTCTCAGGGTCGTCCTGAATCGTGTAGTTTGGGAGCGGGGAAACGGACAATCAAACCTCCTGGGGAGCACAACAGGGATCAGAGAACTTATCAGAAGGCCGAACATCGGGTCAAGGAACGACCTCTTGAGAGTTGACAGCCACGGTCCCCAGGATCAAGACTCAGGTGGAACACTCGAATTAGTTTGGACAGAAATTCTGGGACCTTCATCCGACAGTAGATCAGACCAAGTAACCAACCAACGACC
>CAZNWW010000011.1:0-22137 GCA_964576155.1 uncultured Myxococcales bacterium
CCGGTGGAGCCGATCCCCGAGGACGCGAACGTCTCGACGCGCCTCCGTCACGCCGTGCGCCTGCCCGCTGGTGAGGCCCTGGTGTTCCGTTATGATCCGTCAGAGGGTACCTGGTCGCGAGTGTCCGGTCCCGGGGGCCTGGTGGACGCGGCTTGGGCCGCAGTGGACGCAGCCCCCGGGTGGATTCGTGAGGCGCTGACCGGCAACCTCGCCGATCTCCCTGCGGATCGCCAGATCGCGCTGGCGCCTCTGGTGACCGAGCCGGAGGACCCCCGACACCGGGACGAGCTGGCCTTCCTCCTGGCCCACATCGCCCCGGAGGACCTGGCACGTCCAGAGCTCTCCTCCGACTACCTTGCCGCCCACGTCTCGCGGCTCCACGCCATGGACGAAGTCCTCGACCATGTGGAGCTGGTGGACACGGGCGACCCGGACACGGACGACGAATTCCACACCACCACACGCTACACAAGCACCGAGGGCGGTGAGACCATCTCCTGGGAGATCCCTCGGGATGACTACTACTGGTTCGTGGTCCATCCCAAGCTAGACGGCGAGGAGCTCTACACGGTCTCGCCGATCACCGGCGGCTATGCGCCACCCCCCGCGGGCCAGGACTTCCGGGGCTATTTCCTGGACCCACCGGCGAGCGCGGAGGCGTACACCCTCCATTGGGTATTCCGGGCTCAGGCGTCCCATGGTCTGGACGCCATCCCAGGGTCATCCCTCTCAGGCTGGGGCCCAGTGAGCCGGGGACATCTGGCGGACTTCGCGGTGGACCCCCTGGTGGTGACCGAAGACCCGGAGGGCCGCCCCACGACCATAGAGTTCCGGGTGGGGAAGGGCACGATCCTAGCCACCACCCTGGAGGTGGAGCGGGCCTGGGCCGAAGGGTCCTCGGATCTCCTGGAGAACCTCCTGCGGTACGGCCCGGGCAACGTGGTCCAGAACAAGTTCCAGAAGCACCTGGTGATCCAGGACCGCGCCCCCTTCGGCCTGGAGGGGGTGACTGTCGACGTACTCGACGCGCACTACGTCGTCCGCCACGAGATCTCGTCCGATCAGATCGGAGAGACAGACCTCCTCGAGTACCGGAAGATCATCATCCCTTCAGATCAGCCGGCGGCCCTGTACGAGGCCCTCGATGAACACAGCGAGGCCCTGGACGCCTGGCTCAAGGACGGCTGGCGGATGCTGGAGCTCCACCTCGCCGCGCCCGACGCATCAGACGTACCCCTCGACCTCACGCTCCCGGGCGGCTTTTCGCTGAACGGGCCCGAGGAGACCGCCGACGCCGCCGTGGTCGTCGGACAGCCGCGCCTGGAGACCATCCTCGGCGGCGCCGCGGTGGTATGGGACGGCGTCGACTACCCGGGCCTCTCCGGAGACCGCCCTCTTGATCTCGACGCCTTCCTCCTTGATCGGATCGGGTGGTGGGTCACGCAGAACATGTTCGACAACGTCGCCGAGTGGGGCGAGAAGCACGGCATCCAGCCCGAGCGGGCGCTCCAAGCCGTTCGGATCGTGTTCAATCACTTCGGCAACTGCGGCGAGTTGCAGGACATGCTCACCTCGACGTCGCGAACGCTCCTGCTGCCGATGGTGGGTGTGTCCAACTCCAACGAAGATCACGTCTGGAACGAGTTCCTCTTTCACGACGGCTGGCACCCCTACCAGGTCTCCTGGTCCGACAGCTCGACCCACGTCGACGCGCCGTCGGTGAGCGCGGACGACCAGACCGGGGGCGGCAAGGACGTCTCCATGGTCACCGCGTACCGGGGAGACGGCCGCGTCCACAGCGTCTGTGACCACTACACGGACACAATCACCATCACCATCCAGGTCAAGGACGCCGAGGACCAGCCGATGGAGGGCATCGAGCTGCTCCTCTTCAGCGAGAGCTACTACGACGACACCCAGCTCCTCGGAGGCCTCTGGGGCCTCACGGACGAGACCGGGACCTGGACCGCAGAGGTGGGAGAGGACAACAGCTACTACGTGCGGGCCTACAGCCGGTTCGGGGAGGAACCTGCGGACGGGGTGGCCAAGGTCATCGACGCAGGCCAGGCCCTCGCCGGGACCGAGGTCCCGGTGACCCTGCAGATCGACGGCGCTCCCGCCCCCGTGGGGCCGGCCGCCCTCCAGGAGCTCCCTGCGGCAGCGGAGGAGAGCTGGATCCGGGTCCGGAGCCGACCGGTGCGGACCCTGCGCTGCGGTGTCAGCCCCTATGGCGGCATCACGTTCTGCGACGACGTCGGCTCCGGGACCGTGGACCTCCTCGTCCTGGACGAGGCGAACCATGCGGCCTGGGCCGCGGGTGAGCCCTTCGATGCCTACTCCTTCGGCAACGATCTGGACACGATCGAGCTCGCCTCACCAGCCCCCGAGGACGGCCCCTGGTACGTGATCGTCCTGAACCAGGATGCGCACGACACCCGTCGCTACGTGGAGCTGGATCTCGAGGTCCTGGGGCCGCCCAGGGCCCCCGAACCCCAGCCCGAGTCCGAGCCCGATCTCCTGTCCGAGCCCGAGTCCGAGCCCGGACCAGCCGACGCATCGGTCGGTCTGGACTCCGGCGGCTCGACTCCCTCCGACGGGGGCTCCTCCTCGGGCTGCGCACAGGGGACCATCCCCGCCGGCTGGCCGCTCCTCCTCCTGCTCCTCGCCCTGATCGGTCTACGGAGCCGTCGCGGACTGGGAGAACAGGCCTGACCCCATGGATCCCTCTCCAGCCAACCGCGCCCGGTCCTTCCGGTACGTGCTCGCCCTGCTCCTCCTCATCGGGAGCTGCGGGGAGTTCCACACGGCGTGGTTTGCCGACCCCAAGGACACCGTCGAGGTCACACCGCCGGACGTCCCACCCCCAGACGTTCCCCCGTGCATCCCTCTCCAGCTCGCAGGGGATCTGGACCTCACGGAACTCGTCGCCGGGGTCCCGTTCCACCGGATCATCGTGGAGGAGACCGGCGAGGCGGACCTCTGGCTGGTCATCGCCGGAGCCCTCCCAAAGGGGCTCTCCCTCGACCCCCTCACCGGCGCGCTCTCCGGCGTCCCGGAGGAATCCGGCGAGGGCAGCTTCACCGTGCGCGTCACCGCAGATGACGAGGACGATGTCTGCTATGCCCACGACAAGGCCGTGTACCCGGTGACCGTGGTGGCCCAATGCGCCGAAGACGCGGACTGCACGGCGCTGGTTTCCGAGGGCTTCATGGAGGGCGGCAACAAAGCCTTGTGCGCAGACGGGGGCCACTGTCTGCTCTCCAACGGCTGCCCCAACGATCCCCGACAGCGGGTGCACTTCGAGATAGAGGGGTGGGACGACATCCCGATGGGCGGGAGCGAGGGTGTCGTCACCGGTGGCGAGGTGATCCGTCACGCCCGAATCCTGGGTCTGAAGGATGCTGACGAAGTGCGCCGCCAGGTGGTAATCATCTTCGAGGAGCTCGACGCTGCATTGGTGCAATTGGACTACACCCTGCCGGACAACTGGCCCCTTCCCCTGCAGGAGGGCGACACGGTCTCCCTGCGCATGGAGGCTGGACCAACCGAGGGCAAGGCCCTCCGTATCGAGGGCCCGGGTGGACCAACCCACCTCCTGGAGGGCTTCTGGGTCCCCGGCGGACTCCCCGATGCCCTGTCCCTCCCGAAGTTCGAGTCGCTCCTGCCCCTGAACTGCACCAGCTTTGAAGATGAAGAACACGAAGACTGGAACCAGGTGCCCGCCGCGGCCACATTTTCGTGGGACGGCGCCACCTGGACCCTGTCACCGGGTGACATCACCTGGACCCCTGACCCGACGCATCCGGAGGCCGGCCAGCAGGCGTTCCTTGCACGCCTGGGCTGGTCCATGTTCCGAGAAGAGATCACACACCCCGGTCTATCCGTGGCTCCCCCGGAGATCTCCGCGCTGTTCCTCCCTGCGGACGACTGCCCCGGCGCCATCGCCAAAGCGGAGTCCGGCCAGAAGCTCTACGCTGGCCAGGCCCTCGCTGAACCGCCGGCCTTCGTAGTCTCCGGCTGGGAGAGTTTTTCGCCGGCTCCCAAGGGCGCTGTCACCGCCGCATTCTGGACCGTGGACGAGGATCCCTTCGGTGGAGGATTCGGTCACCTCGAGGCCCTCCCGCTCACGCTGCCGGATCCCGTCGGCCTCGGAAACCGCCGCCTTTGGGCCGGCGCCGTGGGTAAGTATCACATCGGTCTGGCGGTGGAGGACCACGAAGGCCGAATGAGCTGCATCACCGACACGATTCGTTTCCAAGTCTTCGCGGATTCGGGGATCGCCTTGCGCGCAGAGCTGATCTGGCTGCCCTTCGATATCCCGGCCATGGACGGGGACGATCAGCTCGAACTCTACATGAGGCCCTCGGGAAGCACGGCCTGGGAGAATCCGAGCAGGGTCTGCGGCCCCACCTCGCCCCTGCCCGAGAACTTCGAGGGCGCCCAATGCGCGGCCGCAGCTCTCTCCGAGGGCCGACCGGCGCTGGCGACACTCAAAGCTCTGGCCCCGAGCAAGACCTACGGCTTCGCGCTGCGAGCGCCTCAGACCAACGCCGCGCCCATGGTCCACGCTCCGGGCGAGGAGCAACAGATCATCCTCCGCCTGTACTGCGACGCCGGGGCCCTGGAGTTCACGCTCCCCGAGGGGTTCAGTCTGGCCCCCGGCGACCTCGTCGAGGTCGCCCGCATCGCGCCCGGCTGCGTGCTGGAGCCGCTGCTGTAGCCGCCGAAGCAAGGTCCTGAGCCGACGGGTGAGACAGTCGGCGGCAGGCTGCGGGCGTCCCGGTCGGAGGCTCCTGGCGAGCGAAGCGCTCCGATGAGGGAGGCGGACTCATCGTCCGCCGAGGGAAGAGGACGTCAGGAGGCCCGACCGGGGCGTTCGCAGCCTGCCGCCGAGGGTCAGGGCAGGGAGTGATCTACCGAGAGCTCGAAGCGGCGCAGGAGCATGGCAGCGCCCTTGCAGAGCTGCTCGAGGAGGTCCAGGTCCTCACGGGTGAAGGGCGCGTCCCTGATGCTGCCCAGGAGCTGGATCGCGCCGATGACGTAGTGATCGTGAATCAGGGGCGCACAGAGCACCGACCGCTCCAGGCTGGCCTCCTGGTTGGGCATCAGGGACACGGAATGACGGCACCTCTGTAAGTCGGAGATGCGGATCGAGATCCCCCCCTGGACACAGACCGACGCCAGGTCCTTGTCGCCGGTGATGCGACGGCCCAGGAAGTGACGGGCTCCTTCGCCCGCTGCGCCTGAGACTGCGAGTTCGCGGCCGTCCGGGGTCGACAGCAGGAGCCAGACCATGCGGGAGGGGATAGCGGCGGTGGTGAACTGCAGGAGGCCCTCGATGAAGGTCTCGAGGTCCTTGGCGTGGCGGCCCAACGCGGCCACGGACTCCCGCACCCAGCCCCTTCGATAATCCGCCGGAGGCACTCCGTGGGCGGCCCCTGCACCCGCCTTCTTCTTTCCCCCCTTTCCTCGGAGCTCGCTTCGGAGTTCTGAGAGGTCCAGGTTCATGAAGGAGATCCGTCCCCTCGGCGGGACCGCTACCTCCACGTAGGGGAGATAACGGGGCGCTTCACGCGGTACCGAGGCCGGTTCCGGCTGTCCTTGGGGGCTTTGTAGACCCGCTTCAACTCGTCGGAGACCTCCTGCGGAATCCGGAAGAAAGGCAACGGCTGCGAGAATCTCTGCTTCCTCTGGGAGATCGGCTTCCCGCCGGCGACGACCTCCGCCCGCTGGCGGAGCTCCTTGACGAGCTGCGCGTCCAGGTAGGTGAGGGTCGGGGTTCCCGGCTTCGAGGTGGACCCCGCGGGCCGCTCACCACCCGGCCGGGTCGTGTCCCGGGGGCGCACCTCGATCCGACGATCGAGCTGCGTGTCCTGTAGGAGCACGGCCCCGTCGGGTTGGATGTCGCAGAGGACGCGGCTCATGACCAAGGCCGGTAGATCCAGCTCAGCCAGCCCCTCGCGGAGCGCGACCATCCAATTCTCCGCCTCGACCTCGATCCGGTGAGCCCGAACCCGTCGAGACCGAGCAGGTATTGTGACCTCGAAACGCATGCAGGACCGATATTAACAGAAGTGCCGGGTCGGTTCAATTTGAAGCGACAGCGCGGATTTGTATACTAGGGTGGTTCGATTGTCTCGCGCGCCCGGGGGGGACCCATGCTCCGACGCCTCGCCCTCACCTTTGTCTTCGTGTTCGTGGCCGCCTCACCTGCGGCCGCCAACGACGGATGTACGGAGGCTGCCACCCCGGGCTGCGGCGGCTGCGCCTGCGAATCCTGCGTCTGTGCCATGGACGCCTACTGCTGCGACACTGCGTGGGACACCATCTGCGTTGACGAGTGCCAGAACAGCTGCGGCGGGTGCGGCGGCGGTGGCGGCGACTGCGACGGCGTCAGCTACGAGGGCTGCTGCTCCAGCCAGATCGTGATGTACTGCGAGAACGGAAGCCTCCAGCAGCTGGACTGCACCGAGAGCCCGTCCTGCGGGTGGAGCACAGAGGGCGGGTTCTACGACTGCGGCACCGCGGGGACCGCGGATCCCTCGGGGCTGCACCCGATCTCCTGCAGCGGCGGCACCTCGCCGGTGTGCGGCAACGGCATCTGCGAGTCCGGCGAGACCGCTGCCCTCTGCCCCGGGGACTGCGGCGGCGGGACCTGCACCCCGGCCTGTGCTGACAAGCAATGCGGGGATGACGGCTGCGGGGGCTCTTGCGGGACCTGTCCTGAGCCTGGCTTCTGTGACTGGGAGGGTAACTGCGAGTCCACCTGCATCAAGACCTGCGAGGGCAAGGAATGCGGCCCCGACGGTTGCGACGGCCAATGCGGCGACTGCGACGGCGGCGAGATCTGCGACGAGGTCACGGGCCTCTGCGGCGAGGGCCCCGGCGAATGCATCCCGGACTGCGCTGGCAAGCAATGCGGCTCCGACGGTTGCGGCGACATCTGTGGCCAATGCCTCGATGAGCTGGCCTGCAGCGTAGCGGGTCTCTGCGAGCCCGGTGAGGGCCCCGGCGGCAGCGTCGAAAACCCGTATACGTCGGAATGCCCGCCAGGGCAATCACTCCTCTACGGCAAATGCCTCGCCACGGGCGAGGATGAATCAAACAGTGGAGACGAAGGCTGCGGCACAGGCCCGGGCGCAACGCCCCTCTGGGCGCTCCTCTTTCTGTTGGCGGTTCTTCGGAGGCGTGTCAGTCGCGTGACTTGATGAGGTTCGGATCGAACCGGGATCCGGTCAGGAAGATCTTCCCCATATCCAACGTCTTCGAGGCCCGAATGAGAACCTCCGTGGCCCAGCGCTCCGCGCTGAGACGCTGATCCAGATGCCCCAGGACACGGGAGAGCGCCGGCAGCGGCAGGGACGCTTCAGCCAGGCCGGAAGCCAGGTGGGCGAGCCGCGCCAGGAGCGGCCCGGCGGGGACCACCTCCTCCACCTTGAGCCAACGCCCCAGGTCCTCCCGGATAGAAACGATATCTGCGGCGCCTCGAGGGAAGAGCAGGTTCCCGGCCACTCGCTCGGCGCGCTCCGCCACGGGGAGGAGGCGCGCTGCGGGGCCGTCTGAGAGGCGCGGCGCCAGCCCCAGGGGGGCCGATGGGCAGATGGGTATCTTCAAGTATAGGTTCGAACCGGCCTTCAGCTCCCGCCGGACCTTCTTTACGAACGCAGAGACGTCCAGGCCCTCCGGGATCCCCTCCCACGCCAGGACGAAGTTGTAGGAGCTCCCCTCGAAGCGGATCGACTCGTAGGGCCGAGGATCGAAGCCCAAGCGCCGGTTGGTCCCCGTGATGGCATGGGTCTCTTCCTGGAAGCGCTCCATGCGCTTGGGATCGGGATCCACCACCATCACGGAGATGCCGCGTTCCAGCATCTTTGCTGCGAGCTCCGGGAACCGTGCACCCAGGAAGAGTACGTTCCCGATCCGGTTGTCGATCCAGTCGACGAGGGCTCGATACAGGGGTCGCTCGGACGCAGACCGAAGGGTGTCATCAGACATTCAGTCAGTCCTCTCAGCGAGAATCCTACGCTCCAGGATCTCTTCGAGACAGCGTGCCAGGAAATCGTCCACGGCGAGCGCGCCGAGCTGCTCGTTTCCCCGCGTCCGCACGGACACGGTCCCCGCCTCGACCTCGCGCTCTCCCACCACGAGCTGGTAGTTGACCCGATCGAGCTGCGCCTCCCGGATCTTCTTGCCGACCGTCTCATTTCGCTGATCGAGCTCAACGACGAGACCGCCGGCCTCCAGCCGCTCAGCGACCTCCTTGGCATAGGGGAGGTAGGTGTCGGAGACCGCAATCACACGCACCTGGCGCGGAGAGAGCCACAGGGGGAACTTCCCGGCGTAATGCTCGATGAGGATCCCGATGAAGCGCTCGAGGCTGCCCAGGATGGCCCGGTGGACCATGACGGGCTGGTGTCGCTGCCCGTCAGCGCCCTCGTAGGTCATATTGAACCGCTCCTCCGAGGGTAGTGAAAAATCCACCTGGACCGTCCCGCATTGCCAAGAGCGGTTCATACAATCCCGGATGTGGAAGTCGATCTTGGGGCCGTAGAACGCGCCGTCTCCAGGGTTGACCTTGTACGCAAGGTCCAGACGCTTCAGCGCTGCCTCGAGGGTCGTCTCGGCCAGATCCCAGACCGCGTCCGCACCTATGCGCTTTTCGGGTCGGGTGCTCAGCTCCACCTCGACGTCGTCGAAGCCGAAGGTGCTGTAAATCTCCAGCACGAGGTTGACCACGCCCACCACCTCGTCCTCGAGCTGGGCCTCGGTGCAGTAGATGTGCGCGTCGTCCTGGGTGAAGGACCGGACCCTGAAGAGGCCGTGGAGCACACCGGACATCTCGTGGCGATGGACCAGGCCCAGCTCCGCAATGCGCAACGGAAGCTCCCGGTAGGACCGCCGCCGGTCCTTGTAGACCAGGACGCCGCCGGGGCAGTTCATGGGCTTGATAGCGAAGCTCCGCTCGTCGATGTCCATGAAGTACATGTTCTCGCGGTAGTAGTTCGCGTGCCCCGAGGTATGCCAGAGGCTCTCGTCCAAGGCTACGGGGGTGGAGATCTCCTGGTAACGGTCCCTGCGGTGGAGCATCCGCCAGTAGGAGACGATGGTCTCCTTCAGGCGCATCCCGTTGTCGTGCCAGAAGGGGAAGCCCGGCCCCACGGCCTGGAATGAGAAGAGATCCAGCTCCTTGCCGATGCGCCTGTGATCCCGCTTCTTCGCCTCTTCGAGCATGTGCAGATGCTGCCTGAGCTGCTTCTTGTCCGGGAAGGCGATTGCGTAGATCCGCTGGAGCTGCTGCTTCGTTGCGTCCCCGCGCCAGTAGGCACCCGCTACCTTGAGCACCTTCACCGCCTTGATGCGGCCGGTGGTCGGTACGTGGGGGCCCCGGCAGAGATCCACGAAGTCCCCCTGACGGTATGCGGTGATCGCATCGCCCTCCAGGCCCTCGATCATCTCCACCTTGTAGGGATTGGCCGCAAAAACCTCGAGGACCTCCGCCCGGGTCATCTCCACGCGCTCCATGGGGAGCTTCGCCTTGACCAGCTCCTTCAAGCGGACCTCGATGCGGACGAGGTCCTCCTCGGTGAAGGGCGCGTGGTCGAAGTCGTAGTAGAACCCCTCGTCCACCGACGGACCGATGGTGGGCTTCGCGTCCGGGAACAGGTCCGTCACCGCCTGGGCGAGGACGTGGGCCGCGGAGTGCATGAACACGTCCCGCCCCACCGCATCCCGGAAGGTGAGGATCTGGACCCGGGCGTCGCCTTCGATGGGGCGCGTCAGATCCACGAGCTCGTCGTTCACCATCACGGCCACGGCCGCGCGGGCCAGACCTTCGGAGATCTGCAGGGCCAGGTCGAGACCGGTGGAGCCCACGGGGAGCTCTCTGACGGACTCGTCCGGAAGTGTGATCCGGATCGCTTCCATTCGCGCCTCCTTAGCGACGCTGCTTTCAGATCCAGGAAAACTATCACCCAGCGGGGTGGTCTTCAAGGGCGGGGGATGGCTCTAGATCTTGCCCTGGAGCAGGAACGCGATGATCAGCGCGTAGATGACCAGGGACTCGATCAGGGCCAACGCCAGGATCATGGGCGCCATGATCTTGTTCTGCGCGCCGGGATTCCGAGCGATGCCCTCGAGGGCAGCAGCCGCTGCCTTACCCTGGCCAAGCGCGCCGCCGAACGCCGCGATGGCGATGGCGAGGCCGGCGCCGATCGCTAGGTACATCTTCGTAGACTCGGCGTTGTCCGCCGCACCCTCGGCCGCGAAGGCCATCGCCGGCAGCAGCACTGCGGCCAGCAGAAAGAAGCCCACGCCACTCAGTCCAGTCATCACCTTACGCATCTCGTCAATCCTCCTTGTGGCCGGCGTATCACCCGCCGGGTCAATGCTCCTCAGCGTGCTCGATGGCCAACGCAATGTACACCATCGACAGCAGGCTAAATACCAATGTCTGCACCACCGCTACCACGGTCCCCAGGACCATGATCGGCAGGGGCAGGAACAGGATCCCGAAGCCCAGGAAAATACCCAGAACTTTATGATCCCCCATGATGTTGCCCATGAGACGTACGCCCAGGGACATGGGGCGCACCAGGTGGCTTATTGTCTCGATGAGCAGCATGAGGATCATCAGCGGCAGCGCGTACCACGCTACGATGGGCCCCAGGAAATGCTTGAAGTAGGCCAGGCCGTGTTCCTTCACGCCGAAGTAATGTGTCGACACGAAGACCACCAGGCCCAGGGCAAGGGTCGTGTCCAGGGTATCCGTCGGGGGTAGAAAGCCCGGGATCATCCCCAGGACGTTGGAGAAGAAGATGAACACGGCCAGGGAGGCGATGAGCGGAAAGTACCGCTTCGCTGCCTCTTCGCCCATGAGGCCCTCCATGAGGCCGAGGACCGCGCCTGCGAGGCCCTCCATGAACGTGAAGACGCCAAAGCTCTCGTCCGGCACCAGGGGCGGATCCTTGCGCATGCGCCGATACACCACCCAGCCCGCGCCCAGGGCCAGCGCGAAGACCACCAGCCCCATGAAGAGGTGGATCACCCGGTCCGGGGTCCCGCCCTCGACGTAGGTTGGATAAGGCGCCACCAACGATGATGCTCCAGTGGTCCCCGGCGGGCCAGGGACCGTCGTGGTGAGACTCCAGATGCTGGTCCGGGATCAACGCAGATCCCGCCGCCAGGGCCAGGAAGGCCACAACCACGAGGATGATCCTGGTCCGTCGACTCATCCGAGACTCCGTTCGTTACGCACCTGCAGGTCCATGGGGAGGCGACCCACAAGGACCCCGATTACCAAGGCCGTCGGGAGGCTGCCGAATCCCAGCGCAAGCCCCGCAGGATTCAGCGCCAGGGAGACCACCAGGAGATAGAGGGCGCCGGCGAGGATGGGAAACTTCAGGGCCAGGAGGATCCCGAGGGACCCCGCCCCTCGCAACCCGGTCCGCCGACCGAGTCCCGCGGCCACCAGGGCCAGCAGGCCCAGGTCCAACACCGCCAGTCCGGCTCCGGCCAAGGCCCCGTACATACCGGGCAGACCGGCGAACGCAATACTCGCGCCCACCGCGAGCGCAGCTAAAACCAGGAGCATCGAGAGCGCCTGGGCGAAGAAGGGTCTCACTCTCCTCCCCTGCTGTTCCGGGGGTCATCGTCGTTCCGCATCAACCGCTTCAGGGCCCTGTAAAGACTGAAGAATCCCGCGGCGATGCCGACGCCCATCATGGTGAGGGTCAACCACGGCGTCGTCCCCAACCGCCCGTCCAGCCAATCGCCGGCCAAGTAGCCGAGAAGGATGGAAAAGGCCAGCTCCAATCCAACAGTGCTGAAGCCGACCACAGCCTTGAGTCCGGAACCGTATCGTCGCCAGCGATCCCTGCCCAAGACACCCTCCGATCAGCGTCATCTACTAACACGGCACTACATACCAGTCAAAGGAAACTTCCCCGAATGCCCAGGCCGCTCGGAGCCTCCTTCTGAACCACACTTCATCCTCGAAAAAGGGGTTGGCTCACCCCCCCGGGAAGGCCTATGATGCAACGCGTTCCCGGTGGGAGGAGGGCCGGCTGGAATGGAGCAGATGCAGCCACGCAGCATTCGCGTCGCTACGTTCCTGGGCTTGGCCCTCGTGGGGGCAGCTCTGCTCCTCGACGCGGGTCCGTTCGTGGACCGCGTCCATGCCGCGTCGCTCATTGACCGTGAAGACCTCGAGTCCATCTGGACATACATCAACACCCTTGACACGGGCCTCACCATCGCAGCCATCGTCGGCGTCCTCTTCGTGTCCGGTGCGGGCCTTCCCATGCCTGAGGACATCCCCCTCACCTTCACCGGGATCCTCCTGAGTCTGCCCCAGACCGCGGATTATTTCGGGGGCTTCGTCCCCGCCCTGGTGACCATCAGCTTCTTGATCTACTTCGCTATCATCTGCGGAGACCTCATCGCATACGGGATGGGTCGTCGGTTCGGCATGGGCATCGCCAGCTGGCCCGGCCTGCGCAGGGCCCTGAGCCCGAAGCGGCTGGCCCGCCTGGAGCGCTGGTTCGCACGCTACGGCAACTGGGCGGTGTTCATCGGCCGTATGATGGCCGGCGTTCGCTTCGTGACCTTCGTCAGCGCCGGGATCGCCCGGATGCCCGTGCATCGCTTCGTCGTCTTCGACACCCTGGCGTCCCTGGTGACCGTCCCCGCATGGGTCTTCCTCGGCTACGTCATCGGGACCCACTTCGACAAGCTCATGGTCTGGATGTCTCGGATCAACACCACGACCTGGATCATCGCAGCGGCCGGACTCGTGGCCTTCTTCGTCGTGCGGAAGATGCTGCAGCGTCGCAAGGAGCGAAGGAACCAGGCGGCCTCTCCTCAGTCGGACTGAGTCAACGCGAATGCGGGTGCGAGGGCCGCGTCCAGGCCCGCAGCCCAGGCCTCCATATGGTTCTTTTGAAGCCAGACTGCAAGGGGGGTGTCCGAAGCCCCGATGGCATCCATCTGAACTTCGTACCAGCTCTTGATGCCCGCCCGGGCATCGCCGTTGGCGCCGGAGAGATCCCCGCATCGGGCCCTCAGGACGTTACCCGCAGCACCGCGACGGCCGGCGTCGTGGGTCACGTCCTCCATGAGACACTGACCCCGAATCTCCGCTGCGGGATCGGGTAAGCAGAGCACAGCCATGAGGCCTGCCGCCGCCTGGGGACAGGGAAAGCCCATGGTGGTCAGGACGTGGTCCCGCCAGTTCCGTGGCCCCGGCCGGAAGATCTCTCCGAGGCGCACCATGGCCGCGCGGTGCGCATAACGGCCCTCGAGGGCAATATCCAGGTTCGCCAGGGTCTTGAGGAGGCGATCCTTCCTTACGAAGACCACCGCCTGGACATCCCGAAGGAAGCCGGCCATCAACGCAGCCCGGGCTCCCCGGGGATCCTCGTCCCCCAACTCCCGGTGAACCAGCTCGAAGGTCTCCTGGATCTCCTGGGCCAGGATCTGGAGGTTCCGGGGCCGGGAGAGGTCTCCTTTCAGCTCCCAGTCCGTGACCGCCTCCAGGGTCTCAGCCAGCTCGGGATCGCCCGTGGCCCGGGCTGCGAGGAAGAGATCCGTCAGGGCCTCTGCGCGCAGGAGGAACGCATCCATGGCCACGTCCTTCCCCACGCCCTCGGCCTTGGGGAGCGCTCGGAGCGCTGTGATCCCCTCTTGGAAACGCGAACCGAAGTCATAGGGATGGAGCAGGCCCCGAGCCCGGGACAGCTCCGCCTCGGGGGCCGGCAGCTCCGGGGCGTCGCCGCCCTTGCAACCGACCAGGGCGAGGAGGAGCAGGGATATCGTCGAAACACGCAGCAACTCGATCACTTCTTCTTGCACTCGGTCATGAGATCCAGGAGGCCGGCGCGTTGCTCCTCCCACCACACGGGAACAGCCTCCTTGAACAACTGGTCCTTGTCCAGAAAGGCCTTGACCGTCTCATAGCCGTGACGCTTCAGGATCGGCAGGTAGTACTTGATCCGGTTGTCCGCGTTCTCGACCATCATCTTGAGCTGCTCCACGGGCTCGTGGATCGTCGCGTAGTCATCCATGGGGTCGTAGTCGAGGTTTGCCCTGCAGGCGAGCTCCTCGTAGCAGCCCACGAAGGCCTGCCGCTCCGGCGACACCTCCTTCTCCACGGGCTCCACAGGCACCGCCGTCGGCTCCACCTTCACTACCTTGCCGGTGCCGCCACAGGCGGCCGCGAACACGGCGATCATCGCGAACGTGATGAGCTTCTTCATCAAGGGTCCTCCTTGCGAAACGGTTCGTCGAATCTCTTGCTCGGGGCCACGCTACCGCGCCGGTGTGGGCAGGTCAACCGTCCAGGAACCCGCGCAGAACTGTCTGCAGAATGCCGCCGTTGCGGTAGTACTCGACGTCGATGGGGGTGTCCAGGCGGCAGGTGGCGGTGAACGTCGTAGTGGCGCCGTTGTCAGCGGTGGCTGTGACCGCCAGCTCCTGTCCGGGCTTCACGTCATCATCGACGTCGATCGAGAAACGCTCCCGCCCGGAAAGGCCGAGGCTCTCGAGGGTCTCGCCGTCCTTGAAAACGAGGGGCAGGACGCCCATGCCCACGAGGTTGGAGCGGTGGATCCGCTCGTAGGATTCCGCTATGACCGCGCGGACACCGAGGAGCGCCACTCCCTTGGCGGCCCAGTCGCGGCTGGAGCCCATGCCGTAGTCTTTACCTGCCAGGACGACCATGGGGATCCCCCGATCTCGATAGACCGCAGCGGCACCATAGATCGATGTGACCTCGCCCTCGGGCAGCAAGGTTGTCCAGCCACCTTCCGTGCCCGGGGCCAGGAGGTTGCGCAGGCGGATATTGCCGAAGGTCCCGCGGGTCATGACGTCGTCGTTCCCGCGGCGGCTCCCGAAGGAGTTGAAGTCCCTCGGTGAGACCCCTCGCTCGGCCAGGTAGAGCCCCGCTGGTCCGTCCTGGGGGATCGCCCCCGCGGGGCTGATGTGATCCGTGGTGGTGGAATCCCCGACGCTGACCAGGACCCGCGCCCCGTCGATGGCGATGATGGGAGCCGGCGCGAGGGCCATGTCCTTGAAGAACGGGGGCTCCTGGATATAGGTGCTCTCGGGATCCCACTCGTAGAGCGCACCCTCAACCAGCGGGAGGGCTCGCCAATCGTCGTCTCCCTCCTCGATCCCTGCGTACGCGGCCCGGAAGGTCTCCGGGTCCATGGAGCGAGCCACAGCCTCACGGATCTCCGCAGCGCTCGGCCAGACGTCCTTGAGATACACCGGCCCGTCGGTCCCCTCACCGAGGGGCTCCGTGGTCAGATCGGTGTCGATGGTGCCCGCCAGAGCATACGCCACCACCAGGGGCGGGGACGCCAGGTAGTTCGCCTTGACCCGTGGGTTGATCCGACCCTCGAAGTTCCGGTTGCCCGAGAGGACACCTGAGAGGATGAAGGCGCCCGCATCCTGCGCCTCTGCGACGGCATCCGGAAGGACCCCGCTGTTGCCGATGCAGGTCGTGCATCCGTACCCCACCACGTGGAAGCCCAGGGTCTGCAGATCCTCGAGGACTCCGGCCCTGGCCAGGTAATCGGTCACCGCGCGGGAGCCCGGAGCGAGGCTGGTCTTGATGAGGGGTGATACCCGCAGTCCCTTGGCCACGGCCTTCCTGGCGAGGAGGCCTGCCGCGAGCATGACCGCAGGATTAGACGTGTTGGTGCAGGATGTGATCGCAGCGATCGCCACGCTCCCATGCCCTAGCTCCCCCCCGTCCGGCAGAGGCTCACGGCGCCCGGTCTGCGACATTGTGACCCCGAATCCACCCTCCGAAGCCGGCGCAGCGAGGGTGTCATGCCACGCTTCCTTCATCCCGGACAACTCGATCTTGTCCTGGGGCCGCTTGGGACCGGCCAGGGACGGGGTCACGGTTGTCAGATCCATCCCGAGGACGACGTCGTATTCCGGCTCGACCGATTTATCGGTCACAAAGAGCCCCTGGGCCCGGTAGTAGGCCTCCACGGTCTCCACCAGGTCCGGGTCCCGCCCGGTAGCGGTCAGGTACTCCAGGGTGATAGCGTCCACGGGGAAGTACCCCATGGTGGCGCCATACTCCGGGGCCATGTTGGCGATGGTGGCTCGATCCGGCAGGGTCAAGCCCGACAGCCCTGGACCGAAGAACTCGACGAACTTCCCCACCACACCGCTCGCCCGCAACTGCTGGGTCACAGCAAGGACCAGATCCGTAGCAGTGACCCCCTCGGGGAGCGCACCGGACAAGCGGAATCCCACAACCTCGGGGATCAACATATAGAGGGGCTGGCCCAGCATCGCTGCCTCCGCCTCGATCCCGCCGACCCCCCACCCCAACACGCCCAGGCCGTTGATCATGGTGGTGTGGGAGTCCGTGCCCACCAGCGTGTCTGGAAAGAGGACAGGGCCTCCTGGCCCGTCCTCCCGCCGCACCACCGTGGCGAGATACTCGAGGTTGACCTGGTGAACGATCCCGCTCGACGGGGGCACCACCCGGAACCCCTCGAAGGCGCCGGATCCCCATCGAAGGAACTCGTATCGCTCACGGTTCCGCTGGTACTCGATGCGTGTATTCTGGGCTAGAGCCTCGGAGGTGCCGTAGCCGTCGACCTGGATGCTGTGATCTACCACCAGGTCCGCCGGGATCCGGGGATTGATCCGATCGGGATCCCCGCCCATGCGCGCCATGGCCGATCGCAGCGCCGCCAGGTCCACGAGGCTCGGCACCCCGGTGAAGTCCTGAAGCACCACCCTAGCAGGGAGGAAGGGAAACTCCCGTGAGGCATCGCCGAGCACACCCGCCGCCAGGCGCACATCATCAGCGGTCACCAACACGCCGTCTTCGTGGCGAAGGGCCCCCTCGAGGAGGATCCTGCGGGAGTATGGGAGGCGGGAGAGATCCGCCACGCCGCGCTCCTCGAGTGCACCCAATCGATAGTACCGGACCACACCTCTGGGGGTCTCGAGATGGGACAAGGTCCCGAAAGTATTTGCTGAATCCTGGCTCATCAGTTCCTCCAAACGATTCAAGAGAGTCACAACAATCTTGGGTCTGCCCATCCCGCGATTCAAGTTCAAAGGCTGATAGCTGTCCCGGAAGAAACGTGGAGATCCCTCCCTGCTCCAGATCGCCGCGCCATGACTTCCAGGGTCGATCATTGACCACTTTTTGGTGCTTTTTTTTTTCCGCAAGCCTAAGCCCACCTAAAGGTGTTGCATTTCTTTGATGACTGAGTGAGAAGTAGTGTGCCCTGAAATCAAGCACATCATTATGCGGTCGGGGTCACAAGACAGACCGCGTTACACAATCAGGAGGTACATCGATGAGTGGAAAGAGCGTGACCAGGAAGATTCTCGAGGGCCACATCGTCGAGGGGGATTGGACGCCCGGAAAGGAGATTGCCATCACCATCGACCAGACCTTGACCCAGGACGCGACCGGGACCATGGCCTACCTCCAGTTCGAGGCCATGGGATTGGACCGGATCAAGACCGAATTGAGCGTGAGCTACATCGACCACAACACGATCCAGATCGGCTATGAGAACGCGGACGATCATAAGTACCTCCAAGGCGTCGCCTCGAAGTACGGGATCTACCTCTCACGCGCCGGAAACGGGATCTGCCATCAGGTGCACCTCGAGCGCTTCGGCAAGCCCGGCAAGACCCTGCTGGGCTCCGACAGCCATACCCCCACCGGCGGCGGCATCGGCATGATCGCCATGGGCGCGGGCGGCCTCGACGTGGCCGTGGCCATGGGCGGCGGCTCCTTCTATCTCACCTGCCCGAATGTGGTCAAGATCCACCTGACGGGCAAGCTGTCCCCCTGGGTCGCGGCCAAGGACGTGGTCCTCAAGGTGCTCGAGGTCTTCAGCACCAAGGGCAACGTAGGCACGATCTTCGAGTACGGCGGACCCGGGATCGCCTCCCTGACGGTCCCCGAGCGGGCCACGATCACGAACATGGGCGCCGAATGCGGCGTGACCACGTCGGTCTTCCCCAGCGACGGAGAGACCCTCCGGTTCCTCAAGGGCCAGGAACGAGGTGACGACTGGACGGAGCTGCTCCCCGACGATGACGCCGAGTACGCTCGCGTCGTGGAGATCGATCTCAGCACCGTCGAGCCCCTCACCGCCGCGCCCCACAGCCCCGGCAACATCAAGACGGTCAAGGAGCTCGAAGGGCTCTCCGTGGATCAGGTGGCCATCGGGAGCTGCACCAACTCATCCTACGTGGACCTCACGACCGCGGCGCGCATCCTCAAAGGGAAGACCGTCAACCCCAAGGTGAGCCTGGTCATCGCCCCCGGCTCCCGGCAGGTCCTGAGCATGCTCACCAAGGAGGGCTCCCTCTTCGATCTCCTCTCTGCAGGTGCGCGGCTCGCCGAGAACGCTTGCGGGTTCTGCATCGGCAACAGCCAGTCCCCCAAGTCCGACGCCGTATCCGTGCGGACCTCCAACCGTAACTTCCTGGGCCGCTCCGGCACCAAGTCGGCCCAGGCCTACCTGGTCAGCTGCGAGACCGCAGCGGCCGCGGCGCTGACCGGTAAGATCACGGACCCGCGCAGCCTGGGGATGGAGTACCCCGAGGTGGCCATGCCGGACTCCTTCCTGGTCGACGACTCGATGATCGACGCGCCGACAACGGACACCGGAGCCATTGAAATCGTCCGCGGGCCCAACATCGGTGACCCGCCCACCAACGAGCCGCTCCCGGACACCCTGGACGCCAAGGTCGGTATTCGCGTGGGCGACGAGATCACCACGGACCACATCATCCCCGCCGGTGCCCGGATGAAGTACCGCTCCAACGTGCCCAAGTACTCGGAGTTCCTCTTCGAGGTCTACGATCCGGAGTTCTACGGGCGGGCCAAGGCGATCAAGGAAGAGGGTCTCCAGGACGTCATCGTCGCCGGGCTGAGCTACGGCCAGGGATCGAGCCGGGAGCACGCAGCCCTCTGCCCGATGTACATGCAGGTGAAAGCCGTCATCACCAAGTCCTTCGAGCGCATCCACATGGCCAACCTGGTGAACTTCGGCATCATCCCCTTCACCTTCGCGAACGCCGCGGACTACGATCAGGTTCAGCAGGGTGACCGGCTGCAGATCGTCAACCTCCGGGGCGCCATCGCCGGGGACGGCAGGGCCTTGGTGAAGAACCTCACCCAGGGGACCGAGTTCGGAGTCGTCGCTGACCTCTCCGAGCGGGCCCGGCAGGTCGTCCTCGCCGGGGGCATGCTCAACTACATCAAGGAGCAGACCGCCTGAGGGCAGTCGCTCATCCACCAGAGCAATAAGGGAACCAACAGATAAGGAGAGTCGAACATGGCACAGAAAGGAATCAGAGAGTACGACGCCAAGCGGATGCTCGCGCGCAACCTGGAGCAGTACTTCGGCGAGACCTTCGGATACGAGGGACATGTCGCCCTGGTCGATCAGAGCACCAACTGGGATGAGCTCTCGACGACACACCCCTGGCTCCTCAACACCCAGCTGGTCGCCAAGCCGGACCAACTCTTCGGGAAGCGGGGCAAGCACGGGCTCCTCTACGTCAATAAATCCCTGCCCGAGGTGAAGGGCTGGATCCAGGAGCGGATGAACAAGGAAGTCACCGTCGGCAAGACCACCGACACCCTCTCGCATTTCCTCATCGAGCCCTTCGTACCACACGACGAGGAGTACTACGTCGCCATCAAGTCGACCGTGACCGGGGACACCATATACTTCTCGACCAAGGGCGGCGTGGACATCGAGTCCGTCTGGGACACCGTGGTCGAGATCGACGTGGCCGTTGATCAGGACGTCGACGACATCGACGTCGGGTCCAAGCTCCCCGTGGAGCTGGGCGACCTCAAGAAGACCCTGGTGGCGAAGTACATCAAGGGCCTCTTCAAGTTCTACGCGGAGTTCCACTTCGCGTACCTCGAGATCAACCCCTTCGCCGTGAGCGGCGATAAAGTCACCCCCCTCGATCTCGTGGCCAAGCTCGACGACACGGCCCAGTTCGAGTGCGTCCAGCGGTGGGAAGGCCTCGTCTTCCCCGCACCCTTCGGTCTCCAGATGGGGCCCGAGGAGGCGTACATCCGGGACCTGGACGAGAAGACCGGCGCCTCCCTCAAGCTCACCATCCTCAACAAGGAAGGCCGGATCTGGTCCCTGGTCGCCGGTGGCGGAGCCAGCGTGATCTATGCGGACACCATCGCGGATCTCGGGGCGGCCTCGGATCTCGCCAACTACGGCGAGTACAGCGGGAACCCGAACAAGGAGATGACCTACGAGTACACCAAGACCGTCCTCGACCTGATGACGCGGACGAAGCACCCAGACGGCAAGATCCTGCTCATCGGGGGCGGCATCGCCAACTTCACGGACATCGCAAAGACCTTCGCGGGCATCATCCAGGCCCTGACAGAGTACGCTGACAAGCTCGCCGATCACGGCGTCAAGATCTACGTCCGCCGCGCCGGCCCCAATTACCAGGAGGGCCTCCGGCTCATGAGGAACCTGGGGGAACGGATAGCGCTCCCCATCGAGGTCTACGGACCTGAAACCCACATGACGAAGATCGTCCCAATGAGCCTGGGCAAGTAAGGAGGAATCACGATGGAAAACTATAAGCTGTTCGACAGGAATACCCAGGCTGTAATTTTCGGACTGCAGCGCAACGCCATCCAGCGGATGCTGGACTTCGACACGGTCTGCAACCGGGAAACCCCCAGCGTGGCCGCTATCGTCAACCCCACCTCCAAGGGTGGGCTGCACAAGGCCTTCTTCGGGAAAGCCGAGATCATGATCCCGATCTACCGGACCACCGGTGAGGCGCTGGGAAAACACCCGGGCATCGACACCATGGTGAACTTCGCGTCCTTCCGGTCCGCGTATCCCACGACCATGGAGGCCCTGGACCATGACCAGCTGCGGGTGATCGCGGTCATCGCGGAGGGCATCCCGGAGCGTTACTCCAAGGCCATCCGCGCCAAGGCTGACGAGAAGGGCGGCAAGATCCTCATCGGCCCGGCCACCGTGGGCGGCATGACCGCCGCGGCATTCAAGATCGGCAACACCGCGGGCATGCTCGACAACATCATCGAGAGCAAGCTGCACCAGTCGGGGTCGGTCGGATTCGTGTCCAAGTCGGGCGGGCTCTCCAACGAGGCCAACAACATCATCGCCCGTAACGCGGACGGCCTGCACGAAGGCGTCGCCATCGGCGGAGACCGCTATCCCTTCAGCAAGCTCTCCGAGCACCTCATCCGCATGAACCAGAACCCGGACATCAAGATGCTGGTGCTCCTGGGTGAGGTCGGGGGTGAGGACGAGTACAACGTCATCGAGGCCATGAAAGACGGCCGGATCAACAAGCCCATGGTGGCCTGGTGCATCGGCACCTGCGCGGACATCTTCCCCGCAGGGGTCCAGTTCGGTCATGCGGGTGCTCGTGCGGACGCCACCCGGGAGACCGCTACAGCGAAGAACAAGGCCCTCGCCGAGGCCGGGGCGATCGTCCCCGAGTCCTTCGACGACTACGGTGACAAGATTGGCGAGGTCTACAGGAAGCTCGTCGCGGACGGGGTGATCGCCGAGAAGCCCCTGCCTCCCGCACCCCCGATCCCCCAGGATTTCGCCGCTGCGCTCTCGGGCGGAACGGTGCGTCGGGCCGCGAACTTCGTCACATCGATCTCCGATGACCGGGGAGACGAGTTGACCTACGGCGGACCTTACGGGGATCCGCGATCCATGACCATCTCCGACGTATTCTCGAAGGACATCGGCCTGGGCGGCGTCATCAGCCTCTTGTGGTTCAAGAAGCTCATGCCGTCCTGGGCGACCAAGTTCATCGAGATGGTGGTCTGCATGACCGCGGACCACGGCCCGGCCGTGTCCGGCGCGCACAACGCCATCGTCACCGCGCGGGCGGGCAAGGACGTGATCTCCTGCGTGGTGTCCGGCATGATGACCATCGGTCCCCGCTTCGGCGGCGCGGTGGCCGGCGCGGCGACCATGTTCAGCGGGGCTATGGCCAAGGATGAGACCCCGCTGGAGTTCGTGACCCGCATGAAGAAGTCGGGGGTCAACATCCAGGGACTCGGCCACCGCATCAAGAGCGTCCAGAACCCGGACAAGCGCG
>CAZNWW010000012.1:0-21936 GCA_964576155.1 uncultured Myxococcales bacterium
CCTGAACGCCGCTCCCTCCCTACCCGACCTCCTCCTCACCCATCGTTTCCCTATGGCCCGCTGGAAGGACGCGGTCCGCGCGTTCCTGGACAAGAAGAGGTCACGAGCGATCAAGATCGTACTGGAGCATTGATTACGTATCAGATCTCGCGGAGCGCCTTGAGGATGGGGGCGAGGTCCATGTCCGGGTGCTTGCGTCGGATGTGCGCCCGCAGCGCGTCGTCCTTCGCTGGATCGTACTCCTGGCGTATCAGATCCCGGGCCTTGGCGCCGATGCCGTAGCCGAAGCGCTGGGCGTGGGCGATGATGCGGACCATGGTGTCCTGGACGCCCATGGGATGGACGTAGTTGATCTCGATCTGCTGGTTCTGTACGCCCTCGTACGCACCGCAGGAGACGATATGCTTTCGCCGCAGGTCGTAGCAGGCCGACGATGTGTTGAGGTCGATTGCGCCCAGGGTGGCGTCCAGGGTCACCGGGAGCTCGGGATGATCCAGGTATACGAACTTCCGCGAGAAGGGGAACACCTCGAACTCGAGGTCCCCCTTGACCTGCACGTACTGGACGCCTCCGAACTCGAAGATCTGCGGCTCTCCGAGCCCGGACATTCGGACCCGTCCGATGAGCTCGTCCAGGTCGATCCGCTCCTCTCCGTCATCGAGGAAGATGTCCAGGTCCGCCGGTCTGGGCCGGCGGCAGCCCTCCATCACGTAGCGAATCACATCTCGAGGCGGGCCACCAAAGACGTATAGATCCCGCTCGAAGGCCCAGAGGAGACGATCCAGGGCTTCGCGACATGGCGTGAGGTACGCCTCCATGGACGCTACGAACTCCGTATCCGTGATCACCCGGCTCTCTGGTATGTCTCGCTCCAGTCGGATCTCGTCCCATGTGATCATGGGCAGACTCCTATTTGGCCGGTACTGCGGCTTCCATGGCCTCCTTGAGGTTTTTATAGGCCGGACGGGGCTTCATCTCTTCGTCGGCCTTCTTCTGCATGTGGTTCTCGATGTCAATCTCGCGGAGCCTGCGCAGCTCTTCCCGCATACGCCAGATCCCGTCCTGGCGCTGCCAGACTTCGGTGTTCCGGCGGCTCGACAGGGCCTCCATCTCGAAGGCCCGCCTGGCGACCTCCTTCGCTACCGCGGGGATCGATTCGAGGCCGAAGTACTGCCCGCCCTGAATCTGGAGCCCCTTGGGACCGGGGCCG
Organism: uncultured Myxococcales bacterium; assembly: GCA_964576155.1. Classification (GTDB taxonomy): domain Bacteria; phylum Myxococcota_A; class UBA9042; order CAIXZC01; family CAIXZC01; genus CAZNWW01. The sequence continues at coordinate 1,211 of CAZNWW010000012.1, forward strand.
CCGACGGCTGCGGTGACGCCGAACGCGCCGTACAGGCCCTCCACGACCTCGAACTCCTCCTTCTCGAGGCGGTTACGGGCCTCCTCGACGGACTTCTCCGTGTCCTCGATCTCACCTTTCTTGTCCTTCCAGGCCTGGGAGTAGGGGGCGTCGTCCGGCCCGGCGGTCGCCTCGGCGGAGACCTCCTCGGCGGAGACCTCCATCTTGCCGCGGAAGCTGGCGAAGGTCATGTAGCCGACGAGGCCCATGTCCATCATCCAGGCCGCGTTGGCCTCTGACTCGGTGAACAGCGCGGCCAGATCCTTGTTGCCCATGGACGCGGGCCAGTCCCCGCCGTCGCCCTTCGCAACCCGATCGATGAAGGCCGTGTTCGTCGCCGCAGCGAGGTAGCCGTCGACCACCTTGACGTAGACCGTGCGCCACTCGGGCACCGTGATCTCCCAGCCGCCGTCGACCATCCTGACCAGCTTCGCTACCTCGGGATGCGCGGCGATCTTTTCCAGCAGTGCGCTGGTCTTCTCGCCGTCCTTGATGCCGACGTACCCGCCGCCCTCCAGATCCTGGAATGACTCCGAAGTCTCTGAACCGGGCACGAGCTTTCCGCCCATGTAGAACCCAAGCTGGCCGTCCAGGAGAGCGAGGACGTCCTGGGCCTTTTCCACGCCGAGCAGCTCCCTTGCGCCCTCCTCGACCTCGGACCATTCCGTCCCCTCGGTGGCCAGGAGTTTTTCGAAGAGGGTCCGGTAGGTAGCGACGTCCACCGTGGCGCCGGCCAGGAACCAGGGCTTCCCCGAGACCACCTTGGTGATCAGGGGGCGTCCCTCGGAGCGGCCGAAGAGCTCGATGATCATCCCCCCGTTCACCGCGGCAAGCGCGTGCGCGTTCACGGAGTTCACGCCGATCTCAGCACCCACGGCCACTGCACCCAGGGAACCCCAGAGGGAGCGGGCCAGCTCCTCCTCGGCTTTCTGATGCTTGCGATAGCGCTCCAGCCGTTGTTCCATGCGTCCGAGCTCATCTTTGTCCGCGCCCCGCTCCTTGGCGTTCTTCAGCTCGGTCTCGGCCCAGCTCTGCTGGGCCTCCTTGCGGGCCGGGTCGCTCCGATCGAGTGCGAAGCCGATGAGGGTCGCCACGTCCAGGTACATGGCGCCGTCCCGTCCCGACTCCAGGGCGCCCATGAGGGACTGGAAGCGCTCCACCTCGAGGATGGACCCGGTGCGATCCGTGGACGCGACCCGGCGTGCGAAGCCCATGGCCTCCTTCTCGCCGTCCTCGGAGAACACGAGGAACGCGAAATCCCCGCGGAGTACGACTTTGACCTCGCCTTCCCCGCGGAAGGACAGGATCAATGCGTCGCCCATGTTCTCGGGAGCGATCGTTTTCTTGGCCAGCCGCCCCAGTTTGTACAGGGTCAACTTGAACTTCTCCGGGTCCGTCAGTTGGATCCAGGCGGCGAAGGCCTCACCCTCCCAGCTCAACCAGGCGAAGCCTATGGGTGCGTTCGGGTCCACCCCGATCTCCGGGAGGTTGGCGAAGTCCAGGACGTTGTGTCCCACGAACTGCACCACCGCGGCCACGCCTATCTCGTACCAGTCGCGCTTGATCGTGCGCAGCTCTGCCCAGCCGATGAGGTCGGCCAAGGGCTCGATTCCGGTCACCGCGGCGACCATCAACGCAGAGCCTGGGATCATCTCCAGGGCTTTGCTCTCCAGGAGCACGGGCTTCGTCGCCGGCTTCTTAGGGGGCTTTTCGACGGGCTCGTCAGGTTTTTCAACCGGTTCGTCGGGTTTTTCAACCGGTTTGTCGGGGGTCCCCTCCGGGGCCGCCTTCTTCGCCTGCTTCACCTTCTTCGCCTTCTTCTCAACCTTCCTGGTCTCGTCCTTCTTCTCTTCGCCCTTGCAGCCGACGAGGGCCAGGGCCAGCGCCAGCGCGAGGATAGCGCTTGCGATTCGGGTCGCTCTCATGTGTCTCTCCTTCCGTGTGAACCGGTTTCGTCGTCCAATGTAGACCTCTCGCCGATGGAGCGTCAACGAAAACACCCCCGAGCGTTCGCCTCTTCCATCGGCAGCCTGGAAGAAACGGGCGCTAGCGATCGATGTGATAGTCGAAGCAGAAGTGGCGCCGCCCCGCCTTCTTCGCGGTGATCCGCAGGAGGAGTTCGACTTCTTCGCCGGCACGCTCCGAAGTATCCAGGGATAGGGCCGACCAGCCCTGGTACTCCTGAGCCGTCAACCGACCGAGGCGCGCCCCGTCCGCCAGAACCTCAATCTCCACGGGCCCTCCCCTATAGCCCTGTGAGCGCCCGCTGTCCGCGATCCCGTGGTGGCCCGTGATGGCCTGGCCGAGGCGCACCGCGGGGAGCCGGATCTCCAGGGGGCCCTTGTCCGATGGGTGCGCCCATATGCAGGTATGGAAGTCTCCGCCGAAGCGCTGCACGGTCCGACCGACGTAGTTCCATTTCTTCTCCGAGCAATACCAGCGATCCCCCTGACGATCATCGCAGGCCTTCCCGTTCATTGTGATCTCTGCCTTGGGGAGGTGGCGGGCTAGTTGATCATCATCCATGCCTCCGTAGCTGGCGCCGTGGAGCCGGAGCCCGACGAAGGCAACCACGAGCAGAGCCGCCGCGACGGTTGCCCAGGGTGTGAACCGGATGACCCACCGCGCCGGGATTGCCAGGGGGGCGGCGAGTAGCGCCCTCCAGGCCGGACGGCGCGACGCTGCCAGGAGGAGGACACAGAGGGCCAGGCCCAGGAGGGTGGCTACCCAGCCCAAAACGTCGGGGGCCCGCGCCACATACTCCACAACCAGGTCCCCGTCCTCGACGGGGAACTCCATGAGCATCGGTGTTTCACCGGGCACCGCCGGGACCTCGTCGATGTCTACGGATTCGCCGTTCATCTGCACACGCCAGCGGGGGTGGTTGCCCACGTGCAGCCGTAGCCTGGTCCCCGGCTCGATCCCGGTGAGCGCCAGGTGGATCCGCTCCTCTTCGAATTCCAGCGCGTCCACCTCTCCCGGGCCATCGAGATGCCAGCGGTCCGCGTCGAACCGGGCGAAGCGGTAGACCCTGAGCCGTCCGAAGCGGGCGGCCTCGTCCCAGTCGTTCCCCCGCTTTATCCGCCGGGTCACCACGTACTTCACGGAGAGGGCCTCATAGAGACCGGCGCCCGAGCCCTCGGGCGCGTGCTTGAACAGTTTCGCCGGGGTGTAGCCGATCTTGTAGTAGGGCGTGTGGTTGTGGACCGGCGCGGCCATCATGGTGTGGTCGTGGTAGTCCAGCTCGTACGCGATTCGGTAGAAGACCGGGCTCTCGTCCCAGGTCTCTTTGGACCACTCGACGAACTTCAAGTAGTCGTCGTGATCCCGGTGGTCCTGATCCAACTCCAAGCTGCCCACTCCCTTCAGGTGGTGTTTTTTGAGCTGGGACAGCATCGGCCGTGCAAAGGGGGCCAGGGTAGCGGACACCAGAATGGCGAGGCCCACGGCCCGGAGGGTCCGGCCCCTCCGCGGCAGCGGGGGCGGACCGCGGCGCTCCCGGACCGCGTCCCAGGCCACACGGATCGCATACCCCGCCAGGAGGAAGAGGCCCACCTTCGCAGGGATCAGGAGGCGCTGGTACTGGAGCTTTCCGAAGGCGGCGGAGACCGAAAAGAGGTCCAGGTCGTGGAACGCGGTGCTCGTGGCCGCGAAGATCAGGGCCCCCGAGAGGGTCGCCAGGAACACCACCACCCAGCGGCGGCGAGCGACGCCGATGACTGCGCCGGCCAATCCGGCCAGGACCGCGACGGGCCAGACGTTCCCGAAGATGCGACCATTCACCAGGCCGCGGGCGGTGGACTCGATGGGGTTCCACAGGTCCCCGATGTTGGTGGTCCAGCCTTTTCGCGCGAGCATTGGGAGAAGCCAGAAGCCGGCTACCAGCAATCCCAGGCCCAGCGCGCCCCCGGTGCGGGCTGCTTCCCGCCCCAGGGGCCGGTTCTCCGCAGTGACTCGAGCCAGCACGAAAAGGGGCAGCCCGATGCCCAGGAGGAGGACGTTCATCTGGTGGGAGAGGAGGGCCGCGCCGAAGAGGAGGCCCGCCGCGGCCCAGTCTCCGGGCCTGCCCCGCTCCAGGACGTCTTCGAGCTTTGCCAGGGCGAGGAGGAGGAAGGCCATGGCCAGGATCTGGACCCAGACGGCCCAGTCCACGGTGTAGGACCAGCCCCCCTCCCGGTACGCGCCCGGATCCAGCAGCCATAGGAACGCCGCTACGAGGCCCGCGGTGACCCCGAAGAAGCGGCGCCCGAACGAATAGACCGCCAGCCCGGAGAACGCGAAGACGCCGATGAACGACAGACTATACGTCGCCTCCCAGGAGAGGCGGCCGAAGGTCAGGACCCTGAAGATTGCCACCCAGAGATCCGGCCCGATGGGATAGAGCTCCTCCGCAGGGTAGCCGAAGAACCAGTAGCTGCTCCATCCCCGGAGGCGCCCCTGCAGGAGCATCTCATCCCAGAAATGCCAGGCCTTGTAGAGATGCACCGGGTGGTCATGGCTTACGGGCATCCCACCGCCGATGAGGTCCCGCAGGAGGAAGATCGCGAGGGATGCCACGGCGAGGGGGGGGAGGAGCCTGCGGGCGATGGTCCCCGGCTCCAGAGTTCGTCCTGCGACCGTGAGGGTCCGCGGCGCGAGGTCACGGAGCCTGTCCACGCCTCGCCAGAGGAACCATAGCCCCAGGAGCCCGACGAAGGACCCGGCCATCTGCCAGGTGAAGACGTCGCTGCGATGCGCTCGCACCGCAAGGAACAGGAAGACCAGCCCCCCGATCCCTTCGGCCAACGCGGCTGCCCGCGGTCCCTTCATCGCTCCGTCTCCTTGCGCTGCCGCCATCCCCGCCCCAACGCCCACCACCCCAGGAGCCCCGGCGGGACCGAGTAGGCCAGGGTCGAGAGGGAGACGCCGAAGCCCGTCGCCACCGCGGTGGCCTCGTCGAGGCCCACCAGGACGAACCCGAGGGCCCAGCCGGCCTCCAGGGTCCCGAAGGTCCCGATGCCGCCTACGGGGAGGAATCCCGTGACCACCGAAGCCGTGGCGCCCAGGATCGTTTCGGCCGGTCCCACGGGCGAGGAGAACGCGGAGAGGATGGCGTAGAAGGTGCCGAAGGTCAACATCCACTGGACCAGGGACACGAGACCGAGGAGGGCCAGGGTCGGGCGCTTGACCTGCGCGAACGCGTCCACTGCTCCTCCGCCGCGCTTCAGGGCCAGGGCCAACAGCCTCGTCTCGGACAGGCCGAGGGCCGCTGTCATCCTGTGGGCCAGGGACACTGCGCTCCGGAGGAGCCGAGGCAGAGCCAGGATCCCGATGATGCCCAGCCCGGCGACCCCCGTGGCCACAGCCACGCCGAGGGTACGGTCGCCCAGGAAGGATCCACCCCAGGCCAGGAGGGTAACGCAGAAGACCACCACCACGGTGGTTGCATCCATGACGCGCAGCAGGAGCAGCCCCAGGAGGCTCTCCCCCAGTCCGGCCGTGCCGGTCCGCTTCACCAGGATCCCGTAAGAGAGTTCCCCGGTGCGGAAGGGCAGGAGCCGAATGAGGAGGGTATGGACCGAGCAGATCCAGAACATGGTCCCCGGCGGGGTCTGGGGCGCCAGGAGTCGGAAGCGCACCGTGCGCATGGCGTAGACCCCCATCCACAGAACCCCGCCCAGGAGCCAGGGGCCCCAGCGCAGGTTCTCGAAGAGCTCTTTCAAGTCGCCCAGGCCCACGAATTCGAAGAGGAGTCGAAACAGAGCCAGGGAGATCACGAGGCCCAGGGCCGCCTTCCATACCAGGGCACGACCGCGCCGCGCGTCGGTCACCGGTCGGGCTCCTGGTCCTGCGGGTTACGGTCCGCCTCGTACTCCAGGCGGCGCAGGCGGGTCACCACGTCCTCCAGGAGCTTGCGGTTGGCCCCCACGAGGTCGGCGAGGAGCCCCGCCACGAGGACGATGAACGCGCTGATCAGGAAGACCGCTGCCAGGATCAGGGACTGGACGTGCCCTGCCTGGTCCGCGGTGAAATGAAAGTAGAGGAATCGCACCCCGAGGAGGGTGCCCAGGCCGAAGAGGATCGACGCGAGGAGGAGGAAGGCCCTCAGGGGCCTGTACATGGTGTAGATCCGTATGATCGTGCCCGCGCTGCGGCGCAGGTACTGGAGGGTTCCCGTGAAGAGCCGGGATTCCCGGGTTTTGGGGTTGGTGCGTACGGGCACCGCGTCCACAGCGAGGCGGGCCTGCCCAGCCTGGATCAGGGTCTCCAGGGTGTAGGTGAACTCCGAGGTCACGAACATCCTGAGCGCAGCCTCCCGGGAGATCGCCCTGAACCCCGACGGCGCGTCGGGCACATGGGTCCCTGATGCGAGGCGCACAACCCAGGAGCCGATCTTCTGGAGGCGTTTTTTAGTAGCAGAGAACTCCGCCACCTTCTCCACCTGGCGGTCGCCGACGACGAGGTCTGCGTGGTCCTCCAGTATGGGCCGCACCAGCGCGGGGATGTCTCCGCCGTGGTACTGGTTGTCCGCGTCGGTGTTCACGATGATGTCCGCCCCGAGGCGAAGGCACGCATCCACCCCGGCCATGAAGCCCTTTGCCAACCCCCGGTTCTGTCGGAACTGCACCAAGTGGTGGATCCCGAGCTTCCGGGCCATGTCCGCGGTCCCGTCGGTGCTGCCGTCGTCGATGATCAGCACCTCGATGGAGTCGATCCCGGGGATCTCCTTCGGCAGGTCTGCAATGGTCTCGGCGAGGTTCTCCCGCTCATTGTAGCAGGGGATCTGGATGATCAGCTTCAAGGCGTCGGCTCCGTAAGAATTCAGACGGTCATTAGACACGCCCGCCCAAGAGATGTCAACGCCGCCCCCGAACCGCGACCACCCCAATCCGAGCCAGCATGATCGGCATGGCCTGGGCCGAAGGATGACGCCGCGTAGGGCGAGGGCGTGACGATCGATGGTGAGGTCGGGGGGCGAGCGAAGCGGTCCCGGGTTGGGAGTCGCACTTTACGTGCGGCGAGCAGACGGGGATGGCCACCGGCTCACCAGCGGCCGCCACGGCCCGTCCGACGCAAGGAACCCTGAGGTCCAGGTCGGTCAGCAGCCGCAGGAGCCTTCTTGCTCGGCAGCGCCGGTGCAGATGCTGTCCCACTCGGTGTTGCAGCAGTAGGGATCCGCGGTGCAGATCGTGTCCGCGCAGTCGGAGCAGGATGAATCAAGGGCCGCGCCCACGTCGCACTCGGAGTGGATGCAGCCGCCGTCGCCGCAGACCGCATCGCATTCTGCCATGGTGTTGGCCGCGTCTACGCAGTACGGGTCCCAGGCGCCGCTGTCGCCGTTGCAGCAGAACGGGTCTGCGTCGCAGACCGCCTCGACGCAGGAGCCGCAGCCGGGCTGCTGTGCGGGCAGGCCCGTGTTGGTGCAGATGTCACCGGCGCAGTCGCTGACGCCGCCGCAGGGGGTGGTGCAGTACTCGTCCACCTCGCCCACGCAGACGTTGTCCCACTGGGTCTCGCAGCAATAGGAGTCGTTGGTGCAGACCGCCTCGACGCAGGGGCCGCATTCGGCTGCGAGGGGAACGTCGTAGGTAGTGCACGCGCCCTCGCCGGTGCCGTTGTATGCGTCCGGGCAGTCGCCGGTGGGATCAGGCTCGGTCGTGCCGCAGGCCATCAGCGGGTTGGTGCAGGGAACGCAGGCGCCGTAGCCCAGGGCCACGGGCTGGCAGTAGAAGTGGAGCTTGTGGCCGTCGGAGTTGTCGCCGAGCTCGCCCCAGAGCAGGTCCACGAGGATCGCACCGGCGATGGTGGCGAGGGGATCGTCCGGGAAGAGGTCCTTGATCAACGGATCCACGTCGATGGCCTCGCAGTCCGGGTCCTCCATACAGGGGACGCAGATGCCGCAGTTGATGTTCTCCATGAGCTTGATCTCGGCGCATTCGTGCATCCCGTAGCTCACCGTCGGGTCGCCGATGTCGAGGTCCGCGATCCCGATGTTGACGGAGTCGCTGCCGACGAGATCCTTGATCAGCTCGCCGACGTTGAAGTCGATGGCAATGTTGGCGCAGTTGCCGTCGTTGGAGCAGATCTGGGTGTATTGGTTCCAGGGCTCGGGGAGTACCACCGTGCCGGAGCCCAGGTCCTCGCAGCCCTCCGCGGGCGGGAGGCAGGTGCCGTGGCCGTCGGGGTCGTTCACGGGCTTCTTGCACTCGAAGCTCCCCGAGGACTTGGGATTGCCGCAGTAGTGGCAGTCCTCGTCGGTGACGCAGGTCCCGACTTCCGGGCCTGGCAGGCCGCAGGGCGGGTAGCAGACGCCGTTGGGCAGGCAGACCATCCCCGCCTCGCAGGGCCAGGTCTTTGAACATTCGGAGCATTTGTGGTTGTTGCACGCATGGGCCGGGTTCTCCGCGGAGCCGCAGAACATGCAGTCGTTGTCCAGGCTGCAGGCCTTGGGGCATTTGTCCGAGCACACCCCGTCCTTGCAGTACTGGGACTGCAGGCAGTGGCTGGTGTTGGTAGCGGAGCAGGCCTGGCACTTGTGGGTCTGCGGGTCGCAGACCTGGTTCATGGGGCTGCAGGCCTTGCAGTCAGCGTTCTGGTTGCAGACCACCGTGGGTTTGCCTTCTGCGTCCGTCGGGCAGACGAGCTGCTGATCGATGCAGATGCCCCAGGAAGAGCAGACCTGGCCCTCGGGGCAGCTGTCGGGGACGTTGGGGTCACAGGCCACGCAGCGGTTCTCCGCGAGGAGGCAGGTGTGCCGCTCCTCGGAGCAGGCGGTGCAGTGGTCGTCCGAGGTGCAGTTGTTCAGGAGGCAGACCAGGGGTGTCTCGGTGTCCTCCCCGGGCTCCGTGGTGTCATCGGGGGGCGGCTCCGTGGTGTCATCGCCGGGTGGGATAGTGCAGCCAGCACAGGGTGTGTAGGACTGTCCGTCGGCCGTGCATGTCTGGGTGCCCATGGAGCCGTCTTCACATGGGCACTCCTTGCTGATCCCGGGATAACAGAGCTGTTGGGGGCCTTCGGTGCCGCCTGAGCTGCAGGCTGCCACAAGGGCGACCGCAAACATGAGAGTAACGATCCGCTTCATTCCATACCTCCACGATCGATTCATTTTCAGAGCAAAAGCATGGCACAAAGTGGCGACACGGGCAACATTCAGGGACGTCGGCTTCGACAAAAGTCCGGGCGACTCACGCTGAATGGGATGCAAGAAGAAACGAGGTTGTTTATCCTGATGCCGATACCAAAGTGATGAGACCCAACGGGGAGCCAGGCCGTGAGCATCCGACGCGCCCTCTTCTATGCAATGTTCGGGACCACAGTCGTCATGGCGGCTCTTCTGTCCGGATTGGCGAATTACTGGATCCGCTTCCTGGTGGGCAGGATCGCCGAGGTCCACGGGGGATCGGTCTTTGCTGAGTCCCAACCCGGTCAGTGGGCGAGGTTCAGCCTCCTGGTTGCGCTCCCGGAAGAGATCAGAATCGGCCTCTTCTCGAGAAATTCATTGATTCGTTCATCCGGCAGGCGCTAGACTTCCAGACCAGGGTCATTGGCTAACGTTGAACGAAACCGCTGCGCGGTGGCTTCTGGCGCTCACGTCTCCTCTGATCTTACCAAGTCATAGCAACAACCACAGAAGACTCCACCGAAGATCCTAGCGCTTGCGGAGGCGCCTCCTTCTGGACGTAATCGTATTTGCATAAACAACGCGCCCAGAAGGAGGACGCCATGGGTGAGATCCGCGACCGTGCAGCGTCTGATGCGGGATGTCCGGGGTCCCTTCCTTGCGGGCATGGAGCATGCCCGCAAGGAAGGGAAGCTGGACTTCGCCGGATCTACTGCCGAGCTCGCCGACCCCATCCGCTGGGCAGCTCTGCGAGACGGCCTGTATCGCAAGGGCTGGAAGGTCTACGCCAAACCACCCTTCGGTGGGCCTGAGCAGGTCCTGCGATATCTCGGCGGGTACACCCACCGTGTCGCCATCTCAAACCACCGCCTGGTCAGCATGCAAGACGGCAAGGTCACCTTCACATACAAGGACTACAAGGACCGCTCACGCACCAAGAGCATGACCCTCGATGCCATAGAATTTCTGCGTCGCTTCCTGCTTCACGTTCTCCCTCAGGGATTCGTCAGAATCCGACACTACGGGCTCTGGGCTGCCCGCAACGTCAACACGAAGCTCGCCGTCGCCAAGCAACTGCTCGCCAGCGAGAAGGTCGATGCCCAAGCACCGACGACAACGGAGCTCGAATCGTACAGGTCTGTATCCAACGCTCTCCAACACCCGCTTCGAACCATGGCCAGGCACCCTCAAGCCACTCCGCAACATGAAGCGCTGCACCATTCCAATACTGTCGCACTGGATGGATCACCTCTGCATGCCCGACATCCACTCCACCAAGGACCCGAGGGGCATTCTTTCCCCATAGCGAATTCTCGGATCTCTGCAAAGGGTTCGTTCAACAAGCGCTTATTGAGCATGCGCAACCGCGCTAAAGCGCGGTGCGACGCTCATCAACCGCTATGCGTTTCTGGCAAATTTCAATGGAGGAGGAAAACCCAATGAAAACACTATGGATGGTTGTGGCTATTGCGGTGATGCTGGGTGCGTGGGCGGCGCCTGCGACGGCCGCTTGTACCTTCAACGCCCAGCCCGGCGATGTGTTCATCAACGAGATCTTTGCGCAGCCGAAGACCGCTGGCGAGGGCAAGGAGTGGTTCGAGGTGGTCAACCTCAACAGCAACAGCCGGTGTCTCTACGGGATGAAGGTGGTGTGGACCGACCAGGGCGGCGCGTCCAAGACCTTGCAGATGCGCAGCGACGTCACGGTGACGGGTCGAGGCGGGGTCGTGTGGTTCGGGGAGTATCCTGACAAGACCTCCAGTGATCCGCTCCGGAACGGTGAGACCAAGTTCAGCCTCAAGGACGGCTCCGGGAGCATCGAGATCCAGAAGCCCGACGGCTCCACCCTGCACAAGATCCAGTATAAGGCCGCGCCCGTGGGTCAGAGCCTCAACCTCTATCTGACCTATGCGTGCAGACCGCCGGACTGTATCGGTCTCGGGGCGGATGACAAGGGGACCCCCGGCACTGCCAACACCAACCAGTACATCCAGTAGACGATCCGCCGAACCTCTCCTATACTCACCCCGCGGAAGGGGAACGAACGGAAATGAACTGGATCTGTCCCAACTGCGGGGGAACCGGCGCGGTCGGAGAGGCCTGCGCAGAGCGCGTCTGTGCGCAGAGCGGATACCACTGCGTTCAGGATGAGTACGCGGCCCGGGCCCGCGCGGACGGCATGAGCCGCGACGCGATCATCGGCCGGCGCATCGACGACTACCTGGTCGTCGCCCCCATCGGCTAGGGCGGATTCGCTACGGTGTACCTGGCCTTCCAGGTCCCGGTCATGATGAAGTCCGCAATCAAGCTCATGCGGAAGTTCTCCGGCGAGGGAACCCGTGGCCGGGTTCTCCTGGAGAAGTTCGAAGCGGAGGCCCGGGCCCTGGCCGGTATGACCCACCCCAACATTGTCCGGCTCTACAGGTTCGGCACCTGGGAGGGGCTCCCGTACATGGCCATGGAGTACGTGGAGAACGGTCGGACCCTCCGCCAGGAGATCGTCCATCGGGCCGGGGAGTCGGGGTTCTTCATGGTGGCGGAGGTCCGCCACGTCTTCAACCAGATCCTCAACGCGCTCGCTGCGGCCCATGCGCGGAGCCTGGTCCATAGGGACATCAAGCCCGAGAACGTGATGATCCAGGATGTGCATGGGGATCCGCTTCACGTGAAGGTCTTGGACTTCGGCGTGGCGAAGATCGTCTCTGAGACCGCGGCCAACACCACCATGGTCCAGGGGACTCCCGCGTACATGGCGCCAGAGCAGTTCAAGGGTCGGGACATCGGTCCCTGGACCGACGTCTACGCGGTGGGTGCGATCCTCGCCGAGGTGCTCACGGGGCACAAGGCCTTCGCTGCCCGTACCCCCCAGGAGCTCCTCATGGAGAAGCTCGCTGAGACCTATGACCCGATACGGAATCTGGCCGAGGCCGGACTACCGGACTACGTCGCCACCCTCCTCGGGGTCGCCGTGGCCCAGGAAACCGGAGACCGCTTCTCCACGGTGACCGCGTTGCAGGACCGGATGAACTCGGTCTTCGATCGCCTCGAAGCCGATGGGTTCGAGACCCTGTCTCCCCGGGGGATCACAGGCCTCCTCTCGCCTGAGGAGTGGGCCGCCCTGTCAGAATCATCGACGGGCACCAGCGGGGACCTCGGGGACGCTTCGGACATCGCCCACTCGCCCACCTTGGACACCGGCGCGGCCCGCTCTCTGGCCCAGAGCTACAAGACCGCCAAGACCGTGCGGGACCTCGCAGCACCTCATTCGCAAATCTCCCTGCGGTTGACACAGCCGGGGGAGATCCTCCGGACAAGGCGTCTCAGCGGGAGACTGACCCTGGCCGTGGCCGGCGTAGCCCTTGCGGCCCTCCTGGCAGGCGGCGCCTGGGTCGGCGGTCTCTTTGATAGCGCCGAAGCAGAGTCCGGAGAGGAGGCTACGTCCGAGGAGTCCATCGCTGCTGCACCGGCAGACGCGGCGGTGCCGGAGGAGGTCATCGCCCTGGGCGGCCCATCCCCCGCGGACCAGCAGTTCCCTGCGGTGGGCGGCCTCCATCACGGCGTCGGCTTCGTCGCTGTGTGGCAGGACGGAGCGGCGGACGGGCATGACACCGGCGTCGTGTGGCGGCGCTTCGATCGGGAGGGCAACCCCGAGGGCGGCGCCGTCGTGGTCAACACCTACGCCACGGACGCGCAGGACGTGCCCTCGGTGGTGGTGGGTCCCGACGACCGCTTCCTGGTGACGTGGGACAGCCTCTTCCAGGACGGCGGCGGCTGGGGCGTCTTCGCGCAGCTCTTCGACCGCGACGGGCGCCCGATCCGGGGGGAGTTCCAGGTCAACCAGCGCACGGCCTACGACCAGGACAACGCGGACGCCGCCGCATTTCAGAACGGGCGGTTCGTCGTGGTCTGGCAGACCCAGTCCGAGGACGCCAGCCATACGGACATCCGGGCCCGGTCACTCACCGTGGACGGACGGCCAGCGGGGGACGCGTTCACCCTCAACGAAACCCTCGCGGGGGACCAGAAGAACCCCGCAGTAGCTGCGCTCCACGGGGATCGCTACCTCGCGGTCTGGGCGAGCCTGGACCAGGACGGGGACGGCTACGGGATCGTGAGCCGGGTCTGCACCCTGGCTGCGGGCTGCGGCCCCGAGCGGATCCTCAACACCTACACCCGGGGCGCACAGCATTGGCCCAAGGTGGCGGCCCTTCGAGGCGGCCGCCACGTGGTCACCTGGAGCAGCGAGGGTCAGGACGGTGACGGCTTCGGGGTCTTCGCCCAGGTGTTCGGCGCCGATGGGGAGCCCGCCGGGAGCGAGTTCCGGGTCAACTCCCGCACCGGGGGGAACCAATGGGTGGCCAGCCTTACTCCCTTGAGCCTTGGCGGCTTCGTCGTCCTCTGGATGGATCAGGGCGGGGACGGGGATGGGTACGGGGTCTCTGGTCAGCTCTTCGATCCAGACGGTACCTCCGTCGGTCCGGAGTTCCGGGCCAACGTCCGGGCGGAGGGCGATCAGCGAATCCGCAGCGTCACAGGGCTCCGCGACGGCCGCTTCGTCGTTGCCTGGGAGGACCAATGCCCCGATGAAGACCGGTGGCGGATCCGGTCCCGTATCTTCGACATCGCCGGATACCACTGACAGGTTTCCCTACCCGGCTCACCAGGCACCTTGAAGGTGATCCGAAGCCGGTCCACGGCATCCGCGTCCGCCGGCCCTCCCCGGACCGGAAGGAGCGTCAGGCAGGTGACGAGCAGCGAGAGTCGGGTTACACGCATCGTTGCTATCCCGTGTGAGATTTGACCTCATCATCTCATGGGGACTCCCGGTTGACAATCGAGCGGCCCGGATGATGTACTGAGGCCTCGAACTCCAACCGAGAGGCCGCCATGTTCCAATTCGCCGCCACGTCGACCTTTGCAATGGTGGATCTGGCCATCGTCATTGGTTTCCTGGTGATCGTCACCCTTGTCGGTTACTTCATGTCCCGGGCCGCCACCGGTGGGCTGGACGACTACTTCCTCGGGGGAAACAAGATCCCCTGGTGGGTCCTGGGCATCTCTACGTCCACGTCCAACTTCGACATGGCGGGGACCATGATCATCGTGGCCGTGGTCTTCGGCCTGGGACTCAAGGGGTTCCTGGTGGAGATCCGGGGCGGCGTGGGGCTCTCCCTGGCGTTCCTGATGATCTTCCTCGGGAAGTGGCTGCGCCGCTCCCGGGTGATGACCTCCGCCGAGTGGATGAAGATCCGCTTCGGCACGGACAAGCAGGGCCAGGCTGCACATCTCCTGAGCGCTATCGCCAACCTGATACTCTCCCTCGGGATGATCATCTACTTCTCGAAGGGTGCCGGAAAATTCCTCACCCACTTCCTGCCGTTCAACGAGTTCGTATGTACTGCGGGAATGGTCAGCATCGGCCTCTTCTACACCCTCATGGCGGGACTCTACGGCGTGGTCTTCACCGACGTGGTTCAGATGGTGCTGCTGACCTTCACTGCGATCTACATCACGGTGAAGGCCTTCGTGCTGCGGCCCGATGTGGATCTCCCCGAGGGTTTCTTCGCGTTCAACCTGGACAACCCATCTGCAGAATTGGGTCAATCGCTCCTTGCGAAAGACCCCGGCACCTGGGAGCCGATTCTCGGGATGTTCGGGGTCTGCGTCTTCATGTGGGTTTTCCGAACCGCCATGGAGGGCATGGGCGGCGTAGGCGGTTACACGGACCAGCGGTTCTTCGCTGCACGCAACGAGCGGGAGGCGAGCCTCCTGACCCTGGAGGCGATCATTTTGTCGGTCTTCCGTTGGACCATGGTCGCAGGCCTGGTGGTCATGGGCTACCACATCGTCCAGACCTCGGGGATCGGCGCGGCGGAGATCACAAGTGACGCGGAGAGCGTCCTCCCCATCGTCCTCGGCCAGCTCCTGCCGACAGGGGTCAAGGGTTTCGTGGTGGCGGGGCTCATTGCCGCGGCGATGTCCACCTTTGACTCCACCCTGAACGCGGGCGCGTCCTATATCGTCAAAGATATCTACCAGTCCTACCTCCGCCCCGATGCTACGCCGAAGCAGCTCATGAGCGTGTCCAAGTGGGCTACAGCGGGGCTCTGCGTCGCCGGGGTCGCCCTGGCAGCGATCGTCCCCAGTATCAACAAGATCTGGGGCTTGATCACCATGGGCATCGGCGCCGGCCTCTTCGTGCCCCTGTTCCTGCGGTGGTACTGGCCCCGGTTCAACGGCTACGGCTTCGCCGGCGGCACGGCCGTGGGGGTGTTGGGTGCCGTCCTCTACAACACGATCCTGGGCCTGCCCCTGTATTACGCGTTCCCCGCTACCGTGGGCGGCGCGCTGCTGGCCTCGCTGATCGTGACCCTCCTGACCGCGCCGACCGAGGAGCGGATCCTCATCAGCTTCTGGGATCAAATCAACCCCTGGGGCCTCTGGGGCCGCTACGCGGACAAGGCGGTAGAGCAGGGCATGATCACCAAGGAGGAGAAATGGAAGCGGCTCTACGAGAAGATCAACGACCTCGTGTCAATGTTTTTCGCGTTGCCCTTCCAGGTGTCGATCCTCCTGGCCTCCATGTGCTTCGTCTTCCACGCGTGGACCAAGTTCGCGTTCTTCAGCGTGGTGGCCTTTGTCACGGGAATCGGGCTGTACTTCTTCTGGTTCAAGAATCTCAAGAGTGACGATGAATGCGCCGAGGACGATGCGCGATACCGCAAGGACGCGGGGGCCGAGGGATGACCCGAGGGGGGGACCGAGACCTCTTCACCTGGGACTCGTGGGTCCTCGGCCGTGAGGCGGACGGTGAGTGGGTGCTGCTGGCCCTCACCGACAGCGACCCGGGGCTCGGAGATCGCCTCGCTGCGGGGACCCATCACGACGCGGCCAGGCTGAGCGCGTGGCGGACCAGGGACTTTCGTGAATTCGATCTGGTCTCCGATGACGTGTTCCGCGCCCGCCCCGACGGCCCGGACAGCGGGGGGATCTGGTCCGGCTGCGTGGCGCCGACGTGGCTCTACGATCCGGCGGACGACGCGGTTCGCGTCGGACGTGTTCTCTTCTACACCTCAAGGGACATCCGGGGCGGGGTGCCGCCCCGGGAGGCGGAGCAGCGGATCCACTGCGCGGTGGCCGCGGTCGATGAGCCCCTGGGCGGAGAGGCCTGGTGCCGGGTCGAGCGTTTTGTGCTCTCCGCGGATATCGGGCCGTGGCAGCGCGGCTCCGATCCAGCAGAGTCCACACCGGGCGCGTGGCGGGATCCGCACCTGTTCCGAGTCGGCAGCCGGCTCTATATGGCCGTGTCAGCGAAGGATCCCGAGGCCCCGTCGGAGCGCCGGGGCTGCGTGGCCCTGCTCCGTTGTACCGGACCGGATCTCACTCGCTGGGACGTGGCGGGGACGGTTCGGCCTCCGGCGGGCGCTGCTTGTGGAGAGATGGAGGTTCCTCACGTCGGGCGGGACGCCAGCGGCCGCGTATGGCTTACCTACTCCACCGGGGGAGCGTCCGGCGATGGTGCGGGCACAGATGTGGTGGCCCCAGGCCAGCTCCATGCCCTCGAGCTGAGCTTCACCGCAGGCAAGGTGGAGACCCGTGAGCATCGGGTCCTCCTGGGCGAGGACAGATCCGTCTATGCCGCCTGGGTAGCGCCCACCGGGGATCTGGTGGGTTTCCGGAAGGAGGGCGGGGGCTTCGTCAACGCAGGCCCCTCGGATCTGTCCCTCCGCGAGGACCGGGATCTCCTCGAGGTGGACGGCCTCCGGCCCCGGTGGATCCTGCCGATTTGATGGGAATCAGCGGCGCCTACCGCTTGAACTGGAACCCATCGTCCCTGAACACCCGGACGCACGCGTCAACAGCGTCGGCATCATAGAGCTCGCCGCGGTGGTCGGCCAGCTCCTGCAGGGCCGCATCCAGGCCGAGGGCCGGGCGATAGGGGCGGTGGGACGAGATGGCCTCGACGACGTCCGCGCTGGCCAGAATCCGGGCCTCCAGGCGAATCTCGTCTCCTGAGATCCCTTCGGGGTAGCCCGAGCCGTCCAGGCGCTCGTGGTGTTGCAGCACGATGGCTGCGACAGGCCACGGGAAGTCGATGGGGGACAGGAGCTCGTATCCGAACCGGGCGTGCTCCCGAACCAGGGAGAACTCGGATTCGGTGAGCCGGCGGGGACGGCTGAGGATCTCCGCAGGGATTGCGACCTTGCCGATGTCGTGGATCGACGCGGCCATGCGAATCGCTTCCCGGGCATCGCCTTCGAGGCCCATCGCGGTGGCGATCGCCCGGGCGAGATCGGCGACCCGGCGCTGATGTCCTGCTGTGTAGGGATCCCGCATCTCTACGGTGCGGGCCATCGCCTCGATGGTCGCGCCGAGGGCCCTGCGGAGGTTATCGAGGGTGACGTGGTGGCTGTGCACCTCGTCCGCGAGCTCGACCGAGCGATCCGCCAGGAGCGCCTCGAGGCGTTTGCGGTAGGTCACGTTCTCCCGGGCGAGCCGCAGGTTCTCGTCCTGCAGCTCCTTGTTACCCACCGCAGAGCCGACGACGCGGCAGATCTCCATCCGGGACACCGGCTTGGACAGGTAGTCATAGGCGCCGAGGCGCACCGCAGCCGCGGCCGTGTCCACGCTGGGCTCACCGGTGATCAGCACCACCTGTGTCGTGGGGTCTTGCTCCCGGATCTTCTCGAGGAGAACCACGCCCCCGGCGCCGGGCATGATGATGTCCGTGACCACCACGTCCCAGACCTCCTTGTCGATGAGGGCCTGGGCGCTCTCAGTGTCTTCAGCGGTGGCGACCGTGTGCCCGTCCCGTTCGAGGAAGGTGCCCAGGGTCCTCCGGATGCTCTGTTCATCATCGACGATCAGGATGCGCGCCATGTCAACCCCCCTCCATCCTCAACCGAGGTCGTGTTCCACCGAATAGCGAACCAGCTCGGCGTTGCGGGTCACGCCCATCTTCTGGAGCACCCGGATGCGATAGGTGCTGATGGTCTTCACGCTCAGGTTCAGGTCGCCCGCTATCTCTGTGACCATGCGGCCCCTGGCCAGGCCCATCAATACCTGCAGTTCCCGCTCGGAGAGGCGGGTGTGCGGGGCCTCGTCCCCCTCGGCTGCGACGGATTGGGCCAGGGTCTGGGCCAGGCGATCGGAGATGTAGCGTCCCCCGGCCAGGACCCGGCGTACAGCGGTGATCAACTCTCGGGCCGGGCTGCTCTTGGTCAGGTATCCCGCAGCACCGGCCCGCAGGGCCCGGACAGCGTATTAGTCTTCCGGGTAAGCGCTTACCACCAGCGGCGGGAGATCGGGGCGAAGCTTACGGATATTTCGCAGGCAGTCGAGACCGCGACCGCCGGGCATGCGCACGTCGATGAGCACCAGGTCGTAGGGGAGCGCGGCCACCGCGGCCAACGCCTCGGGGGCGTCCCCGGCCTCGTCCACGACTTCAAAATCCATGGTCTGCGTGAGGAGCAGCGCCAGGCCGGCTCGGACCATCGCATGCTCATCCACGATCAGAATACGTTTCATTGCGTCACCATCGCTCTTTTTTGACGTTATCCCGAGATGGCCTGGTTGTCTACCGGGCACAGGCAGCGAAGAATTTTCCCGGCGGCGGGAACCTTCCCAGGGGGCTGGTGTCGTTGCCTTTCGCTGGGGCCGGGACTTCTACGGACAACACGGAGGGAACCCGGTTGTTTGCCGATTAGATGTGCATTTTCTCGTAGGGGTCCCGGTCCTCAGTTTTTCTTCCCCTGCTTCCCATCCACTGGATAGAGACCGATAAGCACCGGCACCGGCACGCCACGTGCCAGGGTGCGCCATCGATCCTCCTCGCGCAGACCGAGCTGGGTCGAGGAGCCCCCGTCGAGGTTCAGAAGGTCCACCACCTCCCATCGTTCGTGGAGCCACTCACCCGCCGTCCGGAGTCCGACCCGGGCAGGGAAGACCGCCACGATCAGGTCGCCGTCCCGTCGGACACCCACCAGGGTCCGTCGCGCCGTGCCGGGGCGGACCTGGATCGCTTCACCCCCCACCCGGACACGCGGGCCACACTCTACCGCGAAGTCCACCTTGTCATCCCAGGCCGGCCAGCGAAACTTCCGCCGGTGGTGGAGATGCCCTTGTCCCTTGTGGTCCAGCCAGAAGACCCCCCAGTCGGCCTTGCGCATGGGGTTGAGCTCTTGACCTCCATGGACCATGAGGCCCATGGGCGAGCTGTCCACGTCGAAGTAGCCGCCGTTGAGCGCGACCAAGGGTCCGTCGTCGACCGGGAGGTCCTCGACCCGCCAGGACATCTTCGGATCAGTGGGCTGGAGGAATCGCCACCTGGCCGCGCCCGGTTGGACCCGGATCACGTGGACCGGCGTCTTGTCCATGCGGCCCTCGGTCAGAGTGATCCCCGGCGCCAGGGGTACCGTAGCACCGGTGTCGGGCGCGGCCACCGGAAGGAGAAGGACGAGGGAGAGGAGCAGGTGGATCACGACGCAGGACCTCTGAGTAGGCGCGTGAGGCTCTCGCCGTACGGGGGCAACGCGACGCCGTGGTCGGTGATGATGGAGGAGATCAGGGCCGCCGTGGTCACATCGAATGCGGGATTGTAGACCTGCACCCCCTCCGGCGCGACGGAGACGCCACCGAAACCGGTGACCTCATCGGCCTGACGCTCCTCGATGGGAATGTCCTCTCCCCGGACGATCTCGAAGTCTACCGTGGACGCGGGCGCGGCGACGTGAAAGGGCACGTCGTGGTATTGCGCCGTGATAGCGAGCCCGTAGGTGCCGATCTTGTTCGCTGCGTCGCCGTTGCCTGCGATGCGGTCCGCGCCCACCACCACCCGGTGAACCATGCCCTTGGCCATCATATGCGCGGCCATGGAGTCTGTGACCAGGGTGACATCGATCCCATCCTCCAGGAGCTCCCAAGTGGTGAGGCGGGCTCCCTGGAGCAGAGGACGGGTTTCCCGGGCGAAGATTCTCATAGGGGTTCCGGCCTCGTGGGCCGAGCGGATCACGCCCAGCGCAGTGCCGTACCCCGCGGTGGCCAGCGCGCCTGCGTTGCAATGCGTGAGGACCCCTTCTCCGGCCAGGACCAGGGGGCCGCCGAAGCGTCCGATGGCCTTGCAGCTCTCCAGATCCTCGTTCCGGATCGCGGCCGCCTCGGCGGCCAGCGCGTCCCGCCGCGCTGTTTGTTCCTGCGCTTCGATCTCCCGGGCCTTTCGGCGCATCCGCTCGATGGCCCAGAAGAGATTCACTGCGGTGGGCCGGGTCCCGGCGAGGATCTCGGCCACGCGGTCGAACCCGGCGCGAAAAGCGGCAGCGTCTCCAGGGATGTCACCTGCGAACATCGCCACGCCGAAGGCCGCAGAGACCCCGATGGCCGGCGCCCCACGGACCGCCAGGGTCCGGATCGCCTCTGCAACCTCGTCAAGGGTCTCGGGCCATAGCCCCGTGACCTCCCCGGGGAGGCGCCGTTGATCCAGGAGGCCCAGCCGGTCTCCTTCCCATCGGATCGGTTCCACGCTCATGTTTCGTCTCCTCCGCAGCCCTTTGGACATATATTCTTCTGCCGCGCGATACCACGCAAGGGG